>DWZY01000352.1 GCA_019117325.1 Candidatus Brevibacterium intestinigallinarum | reverse complement strand
TGCAGCCGTGGGCGATGTTGGCGAAGGGCCCGCCGTGGATGAACGCGGGCGTGTGCTCAAGGGTCTGGACGAGGTTGGGCGACAGTGCGTCACGCAGCAGTGCCGTCATCGCGCCGGCCGCGCCGATGTCGTCGACCGTGACCGGCCTGCGGTCGCGGGTGTGGGCGACGACGATGCGAGCCAGACGCGCCCGCAGGTCCGCCACGCTGGTGGACAGGCAGAACACGGCCATGACCTCGCTCGCGACGACGATGTCGAAGTGGTCCTCGCGCGGGACACCGCCATTCAGCCCGCCCAGGCCGATCGTCGTGTTACGCAGCGCCCTGTCGTTCAGGTCCATGACGCGGTTGATGTGGACGCGGCGGGGATCGATGTCGAGGGCGTTGCCGTGGTGGATGTGGTTGTCCAGCATGGTCGCGGCCAGGTTGTTCGCCAGCGCGATCGCGTTGAAGTCGCCGGTGAAGTGAAGGTTGATGTCCTCCATCGGCACGACCTGCGCGTGGCCGCCGCCCGCGGCACCGCCCTTCATACCGAACACCGGTCCCAGGCTGGGCTCGCGCAGGGCGAGGACGGCCTGACCCGTGGGGGCCTCGCCGGCGGCGATCTGGCGGCGGTTGCGCTCGTTGAGCCCGTCCGCCAGACCGATGCTGGTCGTCGTCTTCCCCTCCCCCGCCGGGGTGGGGCTCATCGCGGTGACGAGGACGAGCCTGCCGGGCGTTGTGTCCGCCTCGAGACGCTCGAGCACGGCGACCGGCACCTTCGCCTTCGTCCAGCCGTACGGGACCAGGTCGTCGGTGGACAGTCCCACCGTGTCCGCGATGTCAGTGATCCGCTTCAGCGTCGCTGCCTGGGCGATCTCCAGATCGATGCTCATGAGGCCATTGTGCCCGAGGACATGCGCGAGCGGAGGGAGCCAGCGCGGGCTCGCACGAGTGTTGCTATGGTCGTCGGCTGTGTCTGAAACTGCTCCCTCGTCACGGATGCTGTGGATGGACCAGCTGAGGGGGCTGGCGATCATCCTCGTCTTCCTGCAACATGCCAACGCCATCGCAGGCCTCTCCGGCCTCGAACAGTGGACCATCCTGGCATGGTTCAACAGCGTCTTCGCGCCCTTCCGGATGCCGACGCTCCTCTTCCTGTCGGGGCTGCTGCTCACCCCCTCCCTGCGAAAGCCCTTCAGGGCCTTCGCCGGCGGCAAGCTCCGCAAGATCCTCTGGCCGCTCGCAGTCTGGTCGATCCCCACGATCATCCTGCTGCAGCCCTCCACCCTGAAGGGCATGGTGGGGCCCGGTCACCTGTGGTTCCTCTGGGTGCTCTTCGCGTGCTACGCGATCGGCGTGCTCACGAAATGGATCCCCGCGCTGATCGTCGCGATCGCACTCGTCACCTGTGCGCTGCTCGTCCCCTTCGACACAGCACTTCTGGAGCACATCCCGCGCGCACGGATGATCGCGTGGTACGGAGGATTCTTCTTCCTCGGCGCAGCCTCGTTGAAGGCCATTCCGTGGTGGCAGAAGCGCGGGCCCTGGTGGGTCGCGGCACTGCTCGGACTCGTCGCCCTCGCCTGGGGTCTCATTCCAGAGACGAAGGCGAACGGCTCGCTGACCCCACTCGAGTTCCCCATGAGCCTGATCGGCATCGCCGCGATCCTCTGGATCGCACCGCGGCTCCCGACCGCGGCCGCGCTGATCCGGGTCGGACAGGATTCGATCGTCTGGTACGTCGCACAGTCACCGATCATGCGCGTCATCGCACCCCTCCTGCCCGCGGCGCTGCCGGGGTGGGCGGCCGCGGTGGCTCTCACGGCCTCGGCAGGAGTCGCCTGCTGGATCCTCGTCGTCCTGAAGCGACGCCGCGCAGCGAGCATCCTGTTCGAGTTCCCTCAGCTCGTCGGCGCTCAGACATTCAGGCGCCCGTTGCGCGCTCTGCACCGCGCATGAAGTCCCAGGCGTCCGCGACGATCTCTGTGAGGCCCAGCTGGGGGCTCCAGCCGATCAGTTCCTGAGCGCGCGCATTCGAAGCGACCAGCGATGTGGGATCGCCCGGGCGGCGGGGTTCGTCCACTGCGGGGATCCCGCGTCCTGTGACCTCGCGGCAGGCCTCGAGCACCTGTCGGACCGTGTATCCCGTGCCGGTGCCCAGGTTGATGACGCGGTGTGTCCCGGGCTCCGAGGCCTCCAGCGCGAGCAGGTGTGCCCGGCCCAGGTCCACGACGTGCAGGTAATCCCGGAGAGCTGTGCCATCGGCCGTGTCGTAGTCGGTGCCGAAGATGCTGCACGACTCCGTGACTCCGGCCGCGACGCGCAGCAGATTGGGGATGAGGTGCGTCTCCGGCGTGTGCCGTTCGCCCAGGTGACCGCGGGCTCCGCCCACGTTGAAGTAACGCAGCGAGGTCGCCGCGAGTCCGTGCGCACGGCTGTACGAATCGAGCATGTGGTCGACGGCCAGCTTGGAAGCGCCGTATGCGTTGACCGGGAGAGTGGGAGTGTCCTCTGTGATGGGCGACTGGGCGGGCTCGCCATACGTCGCGGCGGTGGAGGAGAAGATGATCCGTGGGATGCCCGCGCGCCGCATCGCCTCCAGCAGCCGGTTCGTGCCGACGACATTGTTCTCCCAGTAGAGCTCTGGGGCGCTGACGGATTCGCTCACCAGCGACTTGGCTGCGAAGTGGAGCACGCCGTCGAACCCGGCGCCCTCCAGGTGTGGGAGGCAGTCGTGGATGCGCGCCTCGACGAACTCCGCGTCGGCCGGTACCGCATCGCGGTGCCCGGTCGAGAGGTCGTCGAGGACCGTGACCCGGTGGCCTGCGTCGAGCAGTTGTGAGGTGACCACCGAGCCGATGTATCCGGCTCCTCCGGTGACGAGCAGCTTCATGGCGGACTCCTTCGCTGGGCGCGAGCATGCGGGTAATCTGATCAGGTTAGCGGGCGTGGAGGCGCCGGGACAGGCGGCCATCGGAAGGGGACCGTTTCGATGGTGAGGGCATGGTTCATCAGCGTGCGCGATCAGCTCCTGTGGCGGCGCACCGTCGGGACACCGCTGCTCCTGGCCATCCTGGGTGTGGTCGCCGGCGCACTGACGCTCATTCCCTGGGTGCCATCGATGACTCTGCTGTCTGTCAGCCTCATCGGACTCCTGCTGGGCCTCATCGCGATGATCCAGGAATGGGTGAAGATGCGGCGGAGGTTCCGCGAGTCCGAGCTGGCTGAACGGGTCCCAGTCTTCGCTGGCAGGCTCCCCTACGACACAGACCTGCCTGACACCTTCGGGACCGAGCGGGGAACGATCGTCCACAGCGCCGAGCTCGATCGGGAGATGCGCGCAGGACGCTCCTGGCACGCAGACATGCGGTCGGAGCGGTACCAGCTGCCGGAAGACCTCGCCGACATCGCCCCGTACATCCTCCGCCGCACCACGGGTGGGTCTTTCCTCTTCAACGGCGATTGCGTGCGCATGCTGGGCGACTGCCGCGTGGGCGGCAGCGGAATCATCCCCTTCCAATCCGCGGGTTTCTTCGACCTGCTGTGCTCCAACGAACTCATGAGCTGGGAGGTTCCGGGACGGTCCGGGGCGTGGGACGTGCGCGCCGACTTCCTCTACGACGAGGACCGCAGGCTCATCCCCCTGGCCAGCAGCGAGCTCGCCAACGTCGTGGGGGTCTCGACACTCGCCGTCTCGCGCGATCGACAGGTCCTGGTGGTGGGCCAGAGCCGCGGGAACCACGCGAGCCAGGGGCTGCTGGCACCATCAGGTTCAGGAAGTCTGGAGCCGAAGGATGTCGACGAGGATCTTCAGACCTTCGCCCTCAACGGTGCGAACCGTGAGTTCTGCGAGGAGACGGGCGTGCCGGCCTCGCTCATCACGATGTCGAGCCTGATCGGATACGGCAGATGGCTGGAGCGGGGCGCGAAACCGGAGTTCTTCGGTCTCACCCTGCTCGACGGGACGGCGGAGCAGATCGAGCGGAGCCGGCGCAGGGTGGGCAGCGGGGAGTTTATCTACACCCGGCGGACTCAGTGGATCCCCCTGGCGAGCCTGCTGGAGCAGGATGACGAGATGCGGTCCGTCATGAGCGTGCCGCTGGCTTTCGCCCTCCACGCCCTCTCCGATGCGCTGGAAGAGGACCCTGATCTGCTGGACCGCACGTTTCCCGTACAGCGATGAGGCGTCCTCAGCGTGGTGAGAGCCGACGCAACCCGCTCCGCCGGGATAGTCTGACGCGATCAGCGGTCGACTTCTGCACACGCGTCCGCTCGCATCACTACAGTAGTTCACGCACGGTGGAACCAGGGAGAGGACCGGAATGAAGGCGTGGATGCGGGAGCAGGCACAGGCGCTGGTGAGGTCCTCTGCATGGAAGGCGACGAGCACGTGGATCCGCGGCCGGGCTCGCGGACTCCCCGCAGGTCATGAACTCCACGGCGTCTCCGTCCCCGCCGAGGTCATCGTGTACTTCGGCGATAACGCAGAGAAGACGTATCAGCTCACCCAATGGCTGCCGGTCCTCGAGCGGCTGAACGAGGAGCACCGAGTCCTCCTGGTCTTCAGGAAGCTGGGAGCCCTGCGCGAGGTCAAGGGCACGACACGACTGCCCATGGTGTTCGTGCGCCGCTTCGAGGACCTCGCGACGCTCTACTTCGAGAACAACTACATGCTGGCGATCTACGTGAACAACGGCGTCACGAACTTCCAGTCGCTCTCCTATGCACCGATGGTCCACGTCCATGTGAATCATGGCGAGAGCGACAAGATCAGCATGGTGTCGAATCAGGCGAAGGCCTACGACAAGACGCTCATCGCCGGGCAGGCCGCGCTGGAGCGCCATCGCGCCGCACTGCTGGATTTCGACGAGTCGAAGCTCATCGCAGTGGGCCGGCCACAGCTCGACATCGCGCGCGAGCGGGAGCTCGTTCCCAGCACACGCCGCACTCTCATGTACGCACCCACGTGGGAGGGCGAGAACGACGAGAACAACTACACCTCCATCGATCGCTTCGGCGTCGACATCGTAAGGGCCATGCTGGCCGTTCCCAACGCACGCGTGATCTACAAGCCCCATCCCCGGGTGGAGGAGTCAGCGGATGAGACGATCGCGGATGCGGACGCGCGGATCCGTGAGCTCATCACCGCTGCGGGCGAACCGCACGCAGTGAAGATGCAGGGAGACATCCTCGCGATGTTCGCTGACGTCGACCTCCTCGTCACCGACATCTCCAGCGTCGGACTCGACTTCCTCTACCTCCAGCCAGACCGGCCACTCATCCTCACAGACCGCCGGACCGACCCTGCGAAGCTGCATGCCGACGCGCCCATCAGCAGGAGCACCGCCGTGATCGATGAGAATTCTCGCGAGCAGATCGGCGACCTCATCCGTACCCAGCTCGAATCGGATGAGCACACGGATGCTCGTGCGCAGATGCGGACGTTCTACTTCGGTGACGGTGAAGTGGGCACGTCCACCACAGCGTTCCTCAGCACGATCACGCGACTCATCACAGAGCGCCAGCAGAAGCTCGCAGTCTTCACGCGTCAGGCCAGCAACATGGAGGCGTCCGACTGACACGCGGGGGCACTCACGAGGTCGCGTCGACCTCGATGCTCAGGTTCCCGTGCACGGTCGCGTAGATCCGCGCACGTCCACGCACCCCGCGCTCAGTGGCGGGGTCCAGTGCGCCAGCGTCGACCGCCAACCGCTTCTTCTGCGACGAACCCGCAGTCGTGAGCCAGAAGTCGTACGTGCACCGGGCATCGGGATCCAACCGCTCCTCCGGCACCAGGACAGAGAAGCTCATGCTGTCGGAGTCGGGCCGCGTGTCCACGGGCATCTCGAAGCCGTACTTCTTGTCACGGGACGCGACGCGCAATCGGACCGCCCCCGGCTCGGTCGACCACGCACCGGTGGCGGTCCCCTGCAGTTCGAGTCCGGGTTCCGATCCGCTCACGAAAGCAGCGCGCGACACCTCAGCGGCACTGCCGAGCTGGGGTGGGTCCGGCTGCGGCTCCATGAGCGTCGTGAAGGCATCTGCCCACATGCGCGTGACGCTCAGGTCGTCGAAGCGCCGCGCCTTCTGCTGTGCCGCACGCCGCATGGCCACCCGTTCGGACTCGCTCATCGTGACGAAGCGACGGATGGCATCAGCCAGCGCCTCGGGGTCTCCCGCAGGCACCACGAAGCCATCGACGCCGTCTGAGATGACATCGCCCGGTCCATAGCGGATGTCGTAGGCGATCGGGATGCAGCCGGCAGCCATCGCTTCGACGAGCACCAGCGGCAGCCCTTCGTACCGGCTGCTCAGGACCAGGAAGGATGCCGTGGTGAGACGATCCGATGCGGCGGGGTCGTATCCTCGCAGCGTGATGCGTCCCGACGCTCCTTCCTCGTCGATGAGCGCAGCGAGTTCCTCCTCCAATGGTCCTGAGCCGTAGACATCGACACGAGCGGCCAGTTCCGGCGTATGCTGCTCCAGCAGTGCGAAGGCGCGGATGGTGTGGTCGACCTGCTTCTGGGTGCTCAGGCGAGCCAGCATGATGCCGCCGCCGGGGTCGCGGGGACTCTCGACGTCCGGCAGTTCCTGGGCGATCTCGCGCGAGTTGGGCACGACGAAGGTGTGCCCCCTGCGCGGGAAGACTGCGGAGAAATCGTCCTTCTGGCGTTCCGTCAGGAACGCGAGTCCGTCGAACTGCTCGTGCTCGAAGAGGATCGGAGCACGAGACACCGTGAAGGGGCCGTAGGGAGAGGTCGCGTTCTCCTTGAGGTGCGGGTTGTGGAAGACCTGCGCCGTGCGGACGTTCGGCCGCCGGTAGTGGTGGAGGAACGACCCCACGTACTTCGAGTCGTTGAGGATGATCGTCGGATCGGAGCCGACGACATGATCGACCCAGGCGAAGTAGAGGTCACGCGCACGCGGCCAGTGCCCCAGCTCCCTGCCGCGATGATCGAGGAGGACCAGCCCGCGTCCGCTCTTCAGCTTCCGCTCATCCCTCACGACCACGGATCCGTTCGGACGCTTGTGCTCGGTGATGCGGACGGAGCCGTCCGCAGAGACCATTGTGCGCATATGGTCGTCGTCGGACCCGACCGCGAGCTCCATCTCATGGGGGACCTGTTCCGGCGCCGGCTCGGCCGCGTGCGCGAATGCGCGCAGCTGCGACCGGCGCATCGTCGCGATCTCTGCCCAGCAGTTGCGGAGATGCACGCGTGCGCCCAGCTTTCCCATCGCACGCAGCTCGTTCGTTTTGCTCTTCACGTCGAGGGATGAGCTGAAGGTGAGGATCGGCACGTCTCGCGCACCCAGCTCGGAGATCATCGTCGATCGTCGCAGCAGCACACTCGTGAGACCTCCGAAGTCCTCCGGAATGGTCCATGTCATCGCAACGATGCGACAGTCGGGGAAGGCGATCGCGGGAGGAGCGGGCGTCGTGCTCGTGCGGTCATTCCTGCCAAGCAGCCGCGCCATCCTTGTCAGAGGATTCTGTGGGACCACCCCGCCTCCTTCGTGTGCGCGCCCGGCACCGGGCACCGCTGGTTGGGGCTCGCCGCCGCGTCATCACGCATTCCTGCCCGACGTACCGGTGGGCCGATCGGTTAAGCTCGACCAGGGTACATCGCGACCGCTCCGGCCCTCACAGTACGTGCGACTGAGAGGTGCGGCAGCGCCGCGCTGCGGGCCCTCCGGCAGCTGAGACAGACAGGCTTGAGACATTGACTTCAACGGGCAGAATCCTCATCCGGGCCACCCCGTCGCCCCTGGACGACGTCGACCCGGGCGAGGCATGGCGGCTGAACGCTTACCACAACAACAGCGGTAACGTCGCGTTCCCCTTCGGCCTGTTCCGGAACCTCATGTCGGACACCACCGCCGTCGACTCCGACTGGTACGGAGCCCGTCTTCCCGAACCGGAAGAGATCAACGAGCAGTACGACGCGTACATCCTGCCGATGGCGAATGACTTCGGCGGTCATTTCAAGGGCGAGATGACCCGGATGACCCGGTTCATCGAGCGCCTCACGATCCCCGTGGTCGTCGTGGGGATCGGTGGAGCATTCGCTCTCGACGACACGTTCGATTCCCCCAAGCCCTTCGATTCTGTGGCGAAGCAGTTCGTCGAGGCCGTGCTCGAGAGGTCCTCACTCATCGGGCTCCGGGGTGAGATCACCGGACGGTACCTCGAATCGCTGGGATTCACAGAGGATCGGCACTTCCGCGTCATCGGAGATCCGACCCTGTACAACCTGGGCCGGGAACTGTCGATCCGCCCGTTCGAGTACCGACCTGATCTGAAGATCGCGTACAACATGACGCCCAAGGCACCGCAGGAGGCACTCGCCTTCCTCACGAAGCTGCCGGAGTCGTTCCCTGACGCGACCTACATCCCCCAGGACTTCGGCGACTTCTCCAAGCTGTATTCCGGGATGGTGGACGTCACCGCCAATCCGTTCCGCGATACCGTCGACAACTACCCGAACTCCTTGGCCCACACGCCGTTCCGCACCGGAAACCTCCGGTTCTACCTGGATGCGCCCTCGTGGATCTCTGACATGCGCGAGTTCGACCTGTCGATCGGAACGCGGATCCACGGGAACATCCTGCCGACGCACGCCGGGACCCCGTCCCTCACGCTCATGTACGGCTCCCGCCTCACGGAGCTCGCGGAGTACCACCACCTGCCGCGCATGTTCGCGGCCGATGTCGACCCGGACGCACGACTCGCAGACCTCGTCGAGGGTGTCGACTTCCACGAGCCGGAGAGGTATCACGCGGAGAACTTCGATCGGTATGTCTCCTTCCTCGACGAGAACTCGATCACGCACTCCTACCGGGAGGCGGAGACGGAGCTGCCGTTCGACCATCGTCTCAGCGAGCGGCAGCTGCCGGGGCCGATCGCCCCGATCACCGCGCTCTCTGACCTGGACGAGATCCGCGAGCGCCTCACGGTGGGCCACGACATCGCACGCGAGAAGACTGTGAAGCAGAAGGACGCGATCAAGCGACTGCGGTCGGAGATCGCGAAGCTCAAGGACGAGAAGAAGGACCTCCAGGCTCAGCGGGACGCTGCGCAGAAGAAGGCTCGTGCCGCTGAACGACTAGCGGCTTCACGCACGCCGCGCGGCATGGCGGGACGGGCGAAGCGCCTCGTCAAGCGGGTCGGCTCGCAGGCAGCCTCCCGTCTACGGCGATAAGACCCTCAGGACTCCATCACGGATGTCTACTGGTGCTGTCCGCAGTCACACCGCACCAGCAGACAGCGTGGATCAGACGACGGGCGGCCGTCCGTTCACGGACATCGCCAGCAGCCCTCGGCCGGACAGCTTCCGACGCGGCTCGTCCTCGCCCCAGGGGTCCTCGCGCCAGCCCGCGCGCCACCCGTCGAACCACGGTCGCAGATGGTCGGGCTTCCGGCCCCACCGCACGGTCTGCACGAGTGTCCACGACCCCACGTAGGCCCAGCTGAAGGGGAACGGCAGGTTCCGGCGCGCCAGCCACACCCTGTTCCGCGCGTTCATGAAGAAGTACTCGTCATGCCGCTTGGGGTCGATGACGGGATGAGCAACGGTCAGGTCTCCCATGTACCAGACCTGGTAGCCCGCATCCCACACCCTCCAGGCGAGCTCGATTCCCTCGTGGGCATACCAGAACGGTGCGGGCCATCCCCCGCATTCGTCGAAGGCGCGCCGCTGCAGCCCGACCGCTCCCTCCCACACGGAGAAGACCGTGGAGGAATGCTCTGCCGAGCCCTTCCTCAGTCGTGGGATCCATCGCCTGGGTGCATCATCGCGTGAGGGGTCCACGACCCGCGGCTGCACGAGGCCGATGCGCGGCTGGGTCCGCATGAGCTGTGCCATCCGCAAGAGCGTCGTGTCGTCCGGCAGCCACGCGTCGTCGTCGAGGAAGAAGAGGAACTCCCCCTTCACGTGAGGGACGCCCTCATTGCGCCCCGCGGGGATCCCGAGGTTGTCCGGCAGCGCGAGAGAGCGGACCCCGTCGGGCAGCCCGGCGGGCTCCCACCCGTTGCCCACGCAGATGACATCGAGGTCAACGCCCCGCTGGGCCAGCAGGGATTCGAGGCCGCGGCGCAGCTCATCGGGGCGATCGCCCTGCGTGAGGACGACGACGCCGAAGCCGTACCGCCGCGAGGTCGCAGGGCGGACTTCTACGGGCGGCGCGGCAGGCGCGTCGGAGCGAGCGTCGCGAGGGGTGTTCCGAGCGGTGTCCGCGGGAGCCGAGCGTCGCGGTGGTCGACCGGTCTCGTCAGGTGCGGTCGGCGGAACGAGTTCGAAGGTCTGCGACCCATCGGTCGACCGCCCCACGTCCAGGACGTGGGCGTCGCGGCGCAGATGTGCATACCGGTCCCACGCGGCAGGGTGGTCGGGCAGGTCGAACGGGCCGTCGTTCTGCGGTCCCTGGTGCGCGCGGGTCGGGTCCGTGGTCAACAGACGCCGGTTCCGTCGAGGATCACTCATGAGAGTCTCCTGGACGCGACGATCGCGACGAAGTGCCCGACGACGGAGACCGCGCACAGCACTGCGAGCCCGATGACCAGCACACGGTCTGCCTGGATCCCCACACCGGCGACGATGCCCACGATTGCGGCGACAACCGCGAGGATCGACATCTCCACGGAATGGTAGAGGCGGTGGAACGGGACGAAGCGAGCGATCCTCTTGAGCGTCGCCACGGGGCCGGCATGGACAGCGGTCGCCTCTGCCGTGTCCGGCAGACGGTCCAGTCCGTTGAACGCGCGGGAGACATGCACCATGTCGTTGAGCGCCTTGTTGAAGAGGACCAGGCAGCCCAGTGCCAGCCCGGCAACAACGTACGGGTAGGAGCCTCCAGGGTCCGTCCGCAGCAGCGAGAGATCACTGACTGCACGGAATCCGAGGGCAATCGCCACGGCTCCCTCTGTCGTGTAGTGACCGACCTTGTCGAGGAAGACCCCCATGGCACTGCTGGTGCCCCGCCACCGCGCTACTTCCCCGTCGCAGCAGTCGAAGTAGAGCTGCAGCTGTGAGAAGAAGAGCGCCAGGATCGCTCCCACGATGCCGGGGATGAACAACGACGCTGCGATGGCCCAGCCAGAGACGATCATCAGCCACGTGACACCGTTGGCCGTGATGGGCGTCCGCACCAGGAGGGCAGTGAGATAGATCGAGATGTGGCGGAGGTAGAGCTCAGCGGTCCAGTGCTCGGCGTTCTTCCGCGCTCGCACGTGCGGCGGCTGAGCAACAGCACGCAGCTCATCGAGCGTGGGCGAGGGTGAGCGAGAGTCGATCGACATCGCACACACTCCTCTCCAGCAGCCTCATGATGCGGGGCGGACCCGCGCTTGCCCAGGTCGTCCGGCCAGCCTGCTGACAACCTGATTTTACCGGCTGTTCACCTGAAGCACATGCAGGTGACTCTCAAGCACCGGGCACCAGCCCGGATCTCCACTCAGGCGGGCACGGTCCCCAGGTCGTTCTTGATCTGCGTCGTGGAGATCTCCGGCGTTCGCGGGAGGTAGATGACCTCGCACTGGTCAGACAGGAAGTCGAACTTCCCCGTCCAGTCGTCACCCATGACGAAGGCGTCGATGTGGTACTTCTGGACGTCTGTCGTCTTCTGCTCCCACGTGTCCTCGGGGATGACGAGATCGACGTAGCGGATCGCCTCGAGCATGTTCTTGCGGTCCTCGTAGCTGAAGTAGGACTTCTTGCCCTTGCCCGCGTTGAACTCGTCCGTCGACAGCGCGACGACCAGGTAGTCTCCCTGCGCCTTGCACCGCTGGAGCAGACGGATGTGCCCGTAGTGCAGCAGGTCGAAGGTGCCGTAGGTGATGATGCGACGCATGGAACTCCCATTCATTCCGAAGAGCGGCCACCCGATCGTAACGGGACGTTCACCTTCCAGCAATGAAAAAGCGTGTACTCTGCCGTTCTTCACCCGAGAACCACAGGGTCTCTGCAGGAGCGCTCACGGGTCGAACTGGTGGATCTCTAGGCCTTCCGCTCCTCGCGCAGGCGTATCGCCCACATGACGGCGTCCTCGAACCGGGACTGCTGCTGACCGGGCCCGGTCGGCCCCAGATACCTCTCTGCGAGGTCGGCGGCGAGCTCACCGGACGCGGTGGGGTCTTCCAGCGCCGCGCGTACTCGCTCCCCCACGGTGTGCCCGTCGTCCGGCTCGATCGCGGACGCGCGGTCGAAGAGACCGCCGTCGATGACCTGCGCACGTGGGTCGGACGGCCTGATCATGACGAGCGGCCGGTCTGTCGACAGCCAGTCGAAGGCGACGGACGACATCTCGCAGACCGCCGCATCGGCCACATCCAGCTGCCACCCCACCTGTGACGTCGTGTCCAGGAACCCCCGGGAGTCCTGCTCCACGAGCTCCCGGCACTCGGCCAGGGCATTCCGCGCGGCGGCAGATACGACCCCAGTGCGCGGATGCGGGCGGAAAATGACTCGGAACCCCTCGTCGAAGAGCGAGGTGATCGTGTCGACGCCCGACAGCGCCAGCGTCCCATAGGCCATAGCTGGCGAGTCGCCCTCCCATGTGGGTGCGACGAACACGACCGAGCCCTGCTGGGACGCCGCGGCGGATGACGTCCATTCCATCGGAACAGGACGCGGACCATCCAGCTGCGGCCGACCCACGTCCATCATCCGCGACTCCGGCATGCCGATGAGCGCATCCACGATCCTCTCGCGTGCGGCTGCACCCGCCGTGAAGACCCAGTCATAGGCCTTGAGCTGATTGGAGACCATCGACTCCTTCTCGCTCTCGCCGTGACTCAGGTGGACATGCGCAGGACCGGAGAACCGCAGCGCCTGGAAATTCTTCATCGACTGATTCACGTACAGGACCACACGCAGACCGGGCTGTTGCATGAAGGTCGTGAGTCCCGCCGAGAGACGGGAGAACCGCACGGGCAGCGACGTCTCCCCGTCGATGGCCAGTGCGTGGTCCGCCGAGCGGCAGAGGATGCCCACCGGGGCCTCGACACCCAGTGCGCCACTCAGGTGCCGGGCCAGTCCTTCCAGGGGTCCCAGCCACTGCTCCAGCTGGTACCGCGCATCAGCATCGCCTGCGAAATGCACCCCCACGACGAACGAGTCGTCAGCACTCACCCGCATCCGGTCGGGGACCCGGGTCTCGAGGAGACGCTCAGTGGCGGCTCCGCGAGCTCGCCGTGCGATGCGCGCTCCGCGCTCCGCATAGGGGGTCGTCCGGACGCGGGCGGCACGGTAAACGGTCGAGATGCGCCGGGAGAGCTCGGTCATGCGTCGATTCTGCCTCATGGCCGCGTTCTGAGCTGGGTGGGAGTCACCGCAGGCAGGCTTCCGGGGAGGCCTCCCAGTGGGCGAGCGACGAGACCCAGTGGCTGGTGCAGCTGAGCGCGAACGTTCGCTATGATCCGATCATCGGAACTCTCTGAATCGTGACGCACGACTGCCGACGAACACCCTGCTGACTCCTGCACCGTGGCATCCCCCTGTCGAATTTCTCCCCCAGGAGTCTCTGTGAAGTCGCTCATGCGCATCCTCCTGTCCGCGCTCGCATCCCTCGTGCTGGTCGCCGGTGCCGTCGCTCCCGCCCATGCCGCACCCGTCTCGTTCGACGTCACGAAGCTGACGGCGAAGGACATCGTCGTGAAGAGTTGGAATTGCTACAACACGACCGTGACCATGTCCCACAAGAAGTCCGGGGTTGGCCGGTGGAATGTTTGGACAGATATCACGAAGTCCGGTGCGCTCGAGGGGTCGGCATCTTTCTCATCGTCCGGCAACAAGAAGACGGCGAAGTCGCTGATCTGCCCAACGGACAACTCCGACTACGGGACCTATCGGATCGGCCCCAGCTCCATCTGGGCAAATGCATCTAGCGGATACAACTACGTTAACCGTGATGATTTCACGAAGGGGTCCTTCAACGTCCGCGCGCACGTGAAGTCGGGACTCACCGCCAAGCGGTCCGGTTCGAAGGTCACTCTCACCGCGACAGCGAAGCGCTACAGCATCGACAAGTGGGGGTATGCGACCTACAGCCCCAAGAAGGCCAAGTTCCAGGTGAAGTCCGGCTCCTCGTGGAAGACGCTCAAGACCGTGACCCTCAAGAAGGGGAAGGCGACCTACACCACGAAGACGTCGAAGAAGAAGTCGTACCGCTTCGTGACTGTGAAGACCTCGACCTCCGCCGCGTCGACCTCGAAGACCGTCAAGAAGTAGGTCTCACCGAGGGACACAGCCCTGCCCCGCACCAGGCTGTGTCCGGCCTGGTTGGTATAAGAATCGTATGAACTCCCTGCTTCGCGGCCGCGTCATGGCCGTCGCCTCTCTGTGCGCCTCCGGCCTGCTCGTCGTCACCGGCTGCACGTCCGCACCCGCAGACCCCCCGGAGGCGGCGGCCCCCACCACTCCCACGCCCAGCGCGGCATGGGGTGACTGGGCAGACGTCGACGGTGCGGTGATGCCAGTCGGTGCGACGACTGACCGCATCATCGTGAGCGGCCTCGATGCATCGACCGTCATCGTGCTGGATCGCACCACGGGCGACGAGGTCTGGCGAATCGGTGACGATGCGGATGCTGACGGCTCTGGCGCGGACGGGGCGAGCACCGAGAACTGGACTGACGACGGGACCGAAGGCGCAGCGTGGGAGCACGGGCTCGTGCTGCACGACGAGGACACGATCTACACCCAGCGCGGCTCCGGCGACGGATCGCTCGTCGCCTACAGCGCGGACGACGGCAGTGAACTCTGGAGGGTCTCCCCCGGCACGCTCGATGCGTGCGCACCCGCGGATGTGTGGGAGCTGTCGCCGTCCGTCTCGCAGTCGTACGAAGTGGCGGAGAGCGGAGAGCTCATCCTGTCGCACACGCAGCCAACCGACTGGGACTGCCACGACGGTCCCAACGCCACGCATCCGGGGACCCTCGCAATGCTGGTCGTCGATGCGACGACGGGCGAGGTCACCGGAGAACCGGTTCGGATCGCCGGGACCGCGATCCCGGGCATGTCGATGCCGGATCCGTCCGGCCGCTACATCGACGTGCCCTTCGAACTGCAGGCCAGCGTGAATGTCATTCGAGTCGATGCGTCGACAGGCGAAGAGCAGTGGGCGATGCTGCACTATCCGGATCCTTCTGACTTCGATCCGGAGCTGGGCGACTCGCTTGGCCCCGCCACCGTGACAGCCGCGGGCGAGGACCGCTTCCTCATCCAGTCACACACAGACGGAGGACATCTCGCCACCGTCGACGCATGGGCCGATGACCACATGGAGACCGGCGACGTGACCGTCGAGAACCTGGACTACGAGATGCCGTGCGAGTACCGCATGCAGCGCAGCAGCGCGGGTGACCCGTACTGTCTGCTCCTCACGTCGTCACCGAACCCCGATCACGACGCACAGTTCCTCGTGTCAGTGGCCGACCCGTCGACCGACACCGCCACGGATGATCCGCTCGCTGTGCCTGCCCCTGCATCGCTCATCGACACGGACGAGTACTACGGATATGTGGACGCTCCCACAGTCGTCGAGAACGACGCCCTCATCCCGGCGTCAGCGCGCGGCGCCGATGATCCCGCGATCGTACTCCCCACCGATGCGGGCCTCCAGGCCGTCGACGTCACAGGTGGAGACACGCTCTGGACGTGGGATTCGGGTGAGGGCACAGCCGTCGCCGGTCACGTGGTGCCGGACACGCTGGAGGTCGTCGTGGGCGTCGACGACCGCGCAATCGGGATCGATGCGCTCACCGGAGACGAGCTCTGGGACGAGCCGGCGGACGGTCCTGTCTTCGGGGTCGGAGACGTCATCACGATCACGGACTTCATGACAGGGACGACCAGGGTCCGCACGACCCACCCCGTAGGCTGAGGCCGGGTCCGCACCCCGGACCGCAACCGCGCAGCAGGAAGGCAGACGCTCATGGAGTACCGCTACCTGGGACATTCGGGCCTCAAGATCTCCGAGGTCACCTACGGCAACTGGCTCACCCACGGCTCGCAGGTGGAGAACGACATCGCGACGCAGTGCGTGCACGCCGCTCTGGACGCCGGCATCACGACCTTCGACACTGCGGACGTCTACGCCAACACGAAGGCGGAGCAGGTGCTGGGCGATGCGCTCAAGGGCCAGCGCCGCGAATCGCTGGAGATCTTCACGAAGGTCTATCACCCGACCGGCCCCAAGGGACCCAACGACAGCGGGCTGTCGCGCAAGCACATCATGGAGTCGATCAACGGATCGCTCACCCGCCTGGGCACCGACTACGTCGACCTGTACCAGGCACATCGGTACGACTACGAGACGCCGCTCGAGGAGACGATGCAGGCGTTCGCGGATGTCGTCCGGCAGGGCAAGGCGCTCTACATCGGCGTCTCCGAGTGGCGGGCGGATGAGATCCGTGCGGGCCACGCCCTGGCGCAGGACCTGGGCATCCACCTCATCTCGAACCAGCCGCAGTACAACATGCTGTGGCGGGTCATCGAGGAGGAGGTCATCCCCGCCTCGCAGGAGCTGGGCCTGTCCCAGATCGTCTGGTCCCCCATCGCGCAGGGCGTCCTGACTGGGAAGTACAAGACGGGCCAGCCCCTGCCCGAGGGCTCCCGCGCCACGGATGAGGCTGGCGGTGCGCGTGCGGTCCAGCGCTTCCTGGACGACCAGTTCCTGGACGGCGTCGCCCAGCTGGAGCCCATCGCCGCAGAGCTCGACCTCACGATGGCGCAGCTGGCGATCGCGTGGGTGCTGTCGAACGACAACGTGGCCTCCGCCCTGGTGGGCGCATCCCGCCCGGAGCAGATCGCGTCGAACGCGGCAGCCGCCGGCGTGACGCTCGAGGCGGACGTCCTCGCACGCATCGACACCGCGATCGGTCACCTGGCCGAGCGCGACCCCGCGAAGACGGTCTCCCCCGCGACGCGCCCCTCGTGACCCGTCGCGAATATCGCCCGGCGGCGGCTCGCGGCGCCACGTCTGTGCCTGTGGGCGCGTGGCGACGATTCCGCGCACTCATCAGCACCTCGTGGTGGCTGTTCCGTCCGCTTCTGATCCTGTGCGCGCTGGGGTTGCTCTTCGTGGTGTCGTTCGTCGCGTACACGCACTTCACGGCACCGGACACGTACTGGCGCGAATTCGCGATCGCGATGATCGGCACGCTCCTGACCGTCTCCGGTTCGTTCGCCGTGGCCCTCTACGCGTTCCGCGACCAGTTGCGCAGGCGCCGCGAGGTGCAGACGCTGCGGCGATTCGACGATGAGACATGGCGCAGGCGCTCGCTGGTGGTCGGCGGCATGCGCATCCCGGACATCATGGTCGTGGCCTCCTGCCGCCTGGACCGCGACTGGACGGATCACGCTCGCATCGAATGGGAGCCCGCGCTCACTCATCCGCGACCACAGGACCCGCTCGCGACCCGCGCGCGTGAGGAGCGTCTCCCGAGCCTCCTCGCGCGTGCTCGTAAGGAATCCATCGCCTTCACCGACGATGGCTGTGTGGACCTCGCGTCCGCGCGGGTCGACCTGGAGCAGCGAGAGGGCGCACGTCGGCCCGTCTATCGCCTCACGCCCACGACCGCCACGTACTACGACTTCGCCACGACCGCGGCGAACCTCGACGCACCGCTGGAGGGCGACGACTCGCTCACGGGCACGTCTCTGCGCCACGCATGGGGACTGGACCTCCGGTCGCTCGAGGACGTGCAGGATCTGCCCTGCATGGCGAAGGTGGGTGTGGGCACCGCAGTCGTGACGAAGGACGACAGGCTGGTGCTGGGCGTCCGCGGTCGGACCATGATCGCGGGCAGTGGGCCCATCTCGGCGCGCGGACGGTCCAAGGTGCACATCGTGGCTGAGGGGATGGTGCCCGGCGATCTCGATGCGGACGGGCGCATCGACCCTCGTGAGACGTCGATCCGCGGGCTCCATGAGGAACTGCTGATCGGTGGGAGCTCACGCGACCTGGGCCGTGTCATCGAGCTGCACGCGACGGGATTCTATGTGGACCAGCTGCGGATGCAGCCGTGCTTCGCCTATCTGGCACGCACGGATCTCACGTGGGACGAACTCGCCAGTGCCGCCCCCAGCTCTCAGGACTTCTGGGAGGTCTCCCAGCTGATCGACCTTCCCTTCGACGTGGCGCACGTGGGCCTGCGCCGTCTGCTGCTGGGCAAGCATCCGGACATGGAGTTCGCGTCCAACCACGCTGCCGCCACCGTCTGGTTCGCGTGCCTGCACCGGTTCGGGTTCCATCGGATGCGCGACGTCCTCTCGATCCCGCTGCCGCCGCAGAGCTGACGGGTCAGAACCGCGCAGCCGCGAAGAGCGCCGCCTCCGCGAGCGTCTGGTTCGCCGCATCCAGCATGCGGCCGAAGTGGATGTACGAGTGCAGCACGCCCGGCACCTGATGGTGCTCGTGCTCCTGCCCCGCGCGCCGCAGCACCTCCGCGAACGCGCGCGAATCGTCCGCCAGCGGATCCAGCTCCGCTGACCGCAGGAACACCGGCGGCAGCCCGCGCACATCCGCCTCGAGCGGATTGACGTAGACGCTGCGCGCATCGGCCTCACTCGAATACAGCGCGTCCATGAAGCCGGCCAGGTCGTCCATCTTCATCCCGTCCCAGTCACCGCCCCACAGGCGCCGGGTCGCGGAGTCCCGCAGACCGAACCCGCCGTAGATGAGCAGGAGCGACCGCAGCCGGGCGAAGACGTCCGGGTCCTCATCGCGCAGCAGCAGCGCCCCGCCCATCGACAGCCCCGAGCCCGCGGAGTCTCCCGCGAACGCCAGCCGACTGCCGTCCAGCCCCCACTGCGCACCGTGCGCGGCGAGGTGCGCGGCCACGCCGGTGCACTCGCGCAGCGCCTGCGGGAACTTCGCCTCCGGCGACAGCGAGTAGTCGACCGCGACGACCGCGGCACCGCTGTGGTGGGCGAGCATCCGCTGAACCCGGTCGTGCGTGTCCAGGTCGCCCACCGTGAAGCCGCCGCCGTGGA
>DWZY01000351.1 GCA_019117325.1 Candidatus Brevibacterium intestinigallinarum | reverse complement strand
CCCGGCTCCGTTCGAACCCAGCAGTGCGACGATCTGCCCCTGGGGCACCTCCAGCGAGAGGCCGCGCAGCACGAGGATCACCTCGTCGTAGATGACCTCGATGTTATTGATCGACAGGAGCGGCGGCTGCGCCGGGGGCGGTCCCGCCCCCGGTGCCGCCTGGGGAGCCGCGGTCACGGGTTCACCGCCTCCTCGAGCACGACCAGCTGCCCGTCCTTCACCTCGTAAAGGCCGGACGTCGTCGAGCCGCGGTGGCTGTCCGCGCTGAACTCCACGGTGCCGTCGCCGATGACGCCACCGGTGTCGATCGGCCCCATCGTCTCGAGCGACTCGCGGATCGCCGCACCGGTGAGGTCCTCGCCAGCGGCCAGCGTGTGGCGGATGCCCTCCGCCATGACGTGCATCGCGTACCAGCCCTGCACGAAGCTGACGGTCACGTCAGCCGGGTCGGTGCCCTGCTCCTCGAGGTAGGCCAGCAGCTCCTCGTGGCCGGGACGCTCCGTGGACACCGGGGCGATCGGCTGGACCATGACGTGGCCCTCCGCCGCATCCCCGGCAGCGGTGACGAACAGCTCGTTGCCGCACCAGTTGAGGCAGACGATCGTCTGGTCGCCGCCCTGCGCGGCCAGGTCGCGGGCCAGCTGCGCGGCCGGGCTCGCCACGTTCTGGATGATGATGTACTCCGCATCGTCCACCTGGCTCAGGAGGCCCGCGAAGTTCGTCGTGCCGGACGGCATCGCGTGGGAGCTGTAGTCGATCGCCAGTCCCTGCTCCTCGACCCACTCCTCGCCGTCGCCCACCGGGGACGTGCCGAACGGGGAGTCGTGGTGGAGGGCTGCGACGCCCACTTCCTCGCCATCGGACTGCTCCGCGATCCAGTTGAGGGCGGCGCGGATCTGATCGGAGTAGGTCGCTGCGACGAGGAAGTTGTAGGGCGAGTCCTCCGGGTCCGTCAGCTCCTCGGAGAAGGAGCCGGACATGAAGGGCAGCTCGTCGTTCGCGACCCGGGTGCGCAGGGCCTCGGTGTCGCCCGTGCCCCAGCCCTGGATCGCGACGACCTCGTCGTTGACGTACCGGCGGTACAGCTCCTCCGCCTGCGGGACCTCGTAGGCGTAGTCGTTCGAGATCGCGTCGATCTCACGGCCCTCGATGCCGCCGTCCGCGTTCACGTGCTCGACGAAGGCGAGCATCCCCTCGTTGTACGGGGTGCCCACGTCGCCGGTGGCGCCGGACAGGTCCGCGATGACGCCGATCGGGATCGGCTCGTCGGAGTCTGCGCTGGCGGCTCCTCCCCCGCCGCACGCGGCGAGGGTGAGGGCTGCGACGGCGGTGAGGGCTGCGGCAGAGAGATGGCGAGAGTGCTTCATTGCGGTCTCCTTGTGCGGGGAGGGACGGGTCCGGCCCTCCGGGTGGTGCGTGGGTTGTGGTGCGTGGTGGTGGGGACGGGGTCGGGGTGCGGGTGATCAGTAGCGGAACGGCCAGAAGCCGAACCAGTCCTTGAGGCGCTGCCAGATCCGGTTGAGGCCGCGCGGTTCGAAGATGAGGAAGATGATGATCGTGAGGCCGAAGACGCCGTGCTCCACGGCCGGGAGCTGGTTCTTGATGATCGGGACGGCGCCGCCCAGCACGTCCGCGATGCTGCGGACGACGACCGGCAGGACTGTCATGAAGACCGCGCCGTAGACGGCGCCGGCGACGGATCCCAGGCCGCCCACGATGATCATGGCCAGGTAGAGGATCGAGACGTCGATCGTGAACTTCTCCCACGACAGGATCTCCGTGTAGTGGGCCAGGAGTGCCCCGGCCAGCCCCACGTACCCGTTCGACACGGCGAAGGCCGTGAGCTTCGCGCGGGTGAGGTTGACGCCCATCGCGGACGCCGCGATGTCCTGGTCGCGCACCGCCATGAAGGATCGGCCCATGCCCGTGCGGAACAGGTTCGTCGCGGTGAGCGCGGCCAGCACCGTGATGACGAGCAGGATCATGTACCACTGCTGCTCGAAGCTCGCCCGGTCCAGGCGGAAGCCGAACACCTCGAGGCGGGCGACGTCGAGGAAGCCCTGCCCCTCCGTGAGGAAGCCCCACCGGCGGACGATGAAGAGGATCACCATCTGCGACGCCAGCGTCGCGATCGCCAGGTAGAGGCCCTTGAGGCGCAGCGCCGGCAGGCCGACGATGACGCCCACCGCCGCGGTCAGGAGGATCGCGCCGATGATCGACACCGGTGCGGGCATGCCCAGGCGGTCAGTGAGGATCGCCGAGGTGAAGGCGCCCACCGCCAGGAAGCCGCCCTGCCCCAGCGAGATCTGGCCCGTGTATCCCACGAGGATATTGAGGCCGATCGCACCGATCGCCGCGATCATCGCGGTGTTCGCCAGCGACAGCCAGTAGTTGTCGAGGAGGAGCGGCAGGGTCAGGACGATGACGGCGAGGACCGCCATCCGGACGAATTGGGGGCGCGTGTGCCACAGTCGGAGCTCAGACCTGTAGCTCGTGTGGTGACGCCCGGTCTCCACTGCTGTCATGTCTTCAGACCCTTTCGATCCGCTTCTCGCCGAACACGCCGTACGGGCGGACGAGCAGCACGAGCACGAGCACGATGTAGGGGACGATCTCCGCCAGGCCCGGGTCCATGTAGCCGGACACGAACTGGGAGACGAGGCCGATCGTCAGACCGCCCACGATCGTCCCGGGGACGGAGTCGAGGCCGCCCATGATGACGACGGGGAACACCAGGAGGCCGAAGTTCACGATGTTCATCTCCACCGTCGTGACGTCCGCCAGTGTCACGCCCGCGATGAGGGCGGAGACCGCGGCCAGCGCCCACGACAGGGCGAACACGCGGCGGACGGAGATGCCCACGGTCATGGCCGCCTGCTGGTCATCCGCGACGGCGCGCATCGCGACCCCGTGCCGGGACTTCTGGAAGAACCAGGTGAGCAGGATGAGGACGACGGCGCACAGCACGATCGCCCACAGCCGGTTGACCGGCACGGTGCCGCCCAGGATGGAGACGGACCCGCGCGGAAGGATCGCCGGCATGGCGCGCGGGTTCGTGCCGAAGAACATCTGCACGATCGCGCTCAGCACGCTCGCCAGTCCGATCGTCACCATGATGATCGAGATGTGACTCTGCCCCACCATGGGGCGGAGGATGAACCGCTCGACGACGACGCCCACGATGACGGCGACGAGGACGCCCACCAGCAGCGCCACGACGATCGGCAGCTGCATGACGACGAACGCCGTGTAGAAGGAGTACGCGCCGATGAGCAGGAACTCGCCCTGCGCGAAGTTGATGACTCCGGTCGCCTTGTAGATGAGCACGAAGCCCAGTGCGGCGAGCGCCAGGATCGCGCCCTCGGACAGGCCGATGATGAGGAGTGTGACGAACGTGCTCATGCGCGACCGCTCCAGACCTTGCGACGGGCCCGCCCGGCGGGCAGCTCGAATCCGGCCAGGTCGACGATCCGCAGCGGGATGCTGCGCTCCGCGACCGTGCCGTCCTGATACGTGATGGTCGAGGTGATGGTGATCCCCTCCTGTCCGGCGGCGAGCGCCTCGATGATGGGCGCGTACCGCTGCCCCACCACGTTCCGGCGGACCTTGCGCGTGCGGGTGATCTCGTCGTCGTCCGGATCGAACTGCTTGTGCAGCAGCACGAACCGGCGGATGCGGATCCGCTCGAGCAGGTCCTCGTTCGCCGTCGCGATGTCCGCGGCGACGAGGTCGTGGACCTCCTGCTTCGAGGCCAGGTCCGTGTAGGTGGTGAAGGCCAGCCGGGTGTGCTCCGCCCAGGCCCCCACGGTCGCGGGATCGATCGTGATGATCGCGCACATGGGGTGCTCGGCGTCCGTCGCCTCCGCCCCCTCCAGGGTGGGACCGGAGAAGACGACGGCCTCCTCGATGTACGGGGAGAACTTCAGCTTGTTCTCGATGAAGGCGTGGGAGTACATCGTCCCGTCCTCCGCGAACTGGACATCCTTGAGCCGGTCGACGACGACCAGCTGGCCGCCGGAGTCCAGGTAGCCCGCGTCCCCGGTCCGCAGCCATCCGTCCGGGGTGACCGTCTTCGCGGTCTCCTCCGGATTGCGGTGGTAGCCGCGGAACACCGCCGAGGACCGCAGCAGGATCTCCTGCCGGTCGCCGAAGTCGATCTGCGTCTGCGGCAGCGGGACGCCCACGGAGTCGAAGGAGATCTCCCCGTCGCGGTGGAGGACCGCGATGCCGCAGATCTCCGTCTGCCCGTAGATCTGCTTGAGGTTGACCCCGATCGCGTGGAAGAACCGGAAGACGTCCGGGCCCAGCGGGGCGCCGCCCGTGTAGCACCGCCGGATGCGGGTCAGCCCCAGCTGCTCGCGGACGGGCCGGGTCGCCACGAGGTCCGCGAGCACGCCCGCCGCGCGCAGGCCCGCGCCCGGCTTCCGGCCCTCGCCGCGGATCGTCGCGATGCGGTCCATGACCGAGTAGCCCCAGCCGAAGATCGCGCGCTTGACCGGTCCGGCCTCGTCGATGCGCACCTGCACCTCCGTCAGCAGCGACTCCCAGATC
>DWZY01000350.1 GCA_019117325.1 Candidatus Brevibacterium intestinigallinarum | reverse complement strand
CGCACCGGACCGGCCTCCCCCGCCAGGGTCCGCCGCATGACGGACGCGTTGAACTCCGGGTCACCGCCGCGCAGATCCTCCTTGGTCGCGCGCGCGATGCCCAGGTCCTGCGCGTCCACCTCGACGGCCGTCACCGTCCCGTCGCGCACCTCCCACACGTCGGTCACCGCTGTCGTGCTGAACTCGTCCAGCCCGTCGCGGGAGCGGAAGACCAGCGCAGAATCACCGCGCGCGGCCAGCACACCGGCCACCAGCGGCGCCATCGCGAGGTCGGCCACCCCGATCGCAGTCGCGCGCGTGCGGGCCGGGTTGGTGAGCGGACCCAGGATGTTGAACGCGGACGGGACGGCGATCTGCCGGCGCACGGGCGCGATGAAGCGCATCGCGGGGTGGTAGACGTTCGCGAAGGCGAAGGCCATGCCGACCTCCTCGGCCAGCCGCACCGACTGGTCGGGCTCCAGGTCCAGTGCGAGACCCAGCACCTCGAGCACGTCGGCGGACCCCGAGGCCGAGGACGTCGCGCGGTTGCCGTGCTTGACCAGTCGCTGGCCGGCGCCGGCGATGATGAACGACGCGGTCGACGACACGTTGACGGTCTTCGCCCGGTCGCCACCGGTGCCCACGATGTCGACGGCATCCGCAAGGCCGGGCAGCGGCACGGCGTGCGCGTACATGGCGCGGACGAGACCGGTCATCTCCTCGACCGTCTCCCCTTTGCCGTGATGGGCGACGAGGAACGCCGCCATCGTGACGTCGGGGACGCCGCCCTCCATGATCTGGTCCATGGCCCACGCGGCCGTGCCCTCGTCCATGTGGCGCCCCTGCATGAGTCCCACGAGCAGGTCCGACCACGACCGGACGTCCAGCGGCCCGTCGACGCTCTCGACGGGGACGGAGGGCTGCGGCTGGGCACTCGCGGTCGTGTTCACTGAGGCTCCTGGAGTGTGGCGGATGGTGGTTCCGATCGAGGACCGATTCATCGTATCGGGGGGATCGGGGCGCGACGCGCGCGACCCCGCATGAAATTTTCCCATCAACCTCACAGGCTCCGATCCGCGCCACCATGCGGTTCTTGCTACACGTTGTAGAAGAACGGGGCCTCGCAACCTGTGTGCAAGGTGAATTCCGCCTGCAAACCGGGTAATAATGGGGGCGTGTCAACCGTAGCTGCATCTCCCTCAGCGCCAGTTCGTCCCGCTGTGAACAGGCCAGACTCGACAACCGTCGGGATGATCGTCTGGCTTGCCAGTGAGCTGATGTTCTTCGCCGCGCTCTTCGCCATGTACTTCACCCTGCGCTCCGTCGTGCCCGAGATATGGGAGGTGGAGACCGCGAAGCTCGACATTCCGTACGCCACGGTCAACACCCTCATCCTCGTGTCGTCGTCGTTCACCTGCCAGATCGGTGTCTGGAAGGCTGAGCACGACTTCAAGGCGCACCGCACCGGGAGCCTCCTCAACATCAAGTCCTGGGGCATGGTCGAGTGGTTCTTCCTCACCTTCGTCCTCGGCTCGGTGTTCGTGGCCGGCCAGGTCATGGAGTACGCCACGCTCGTCTCGCACGGCATCGCGATCAACTCCAACGGATACGGGTCCGTCTTCTACATGACGACCGGCTTCCACGGACTGCACGTGCTCGGCGGCCTCATCGCGTTCCTGTTCGTGATCGGTCGCGCCTACGGCGCCAAGCGCTTCGGCCACCGCGAGGCGACGTTCGCCACCTGCGTGTCGTACTACTGGCACTTCGTGGACATCGTGTGGGTCGCGCTGTTCCTCATCATCTACGCAGTGCAGTGACCAGCGCTCTCGACCGCGAACTCTGCAGACCAGAAAAGGACTTCCAGTGAAGGCACTCGCCGCACGCCGCCGGCATCCGATGGCTCTCGTCGTACTTCTGCTCGTGGGCATGCTGCTCACCGGTGGCGCGTACTCCCTCTTCACCAGCAGCACCACCGCGCAGGCGGATGAGTACAGCGCCGCGGACATCGACGCCGGCCAGAAGCTGTTCGTCACCAATTGCGCGACCTGTCACGGCCTCAATGCCGAGGGCAGCGAGAACGGGCCCAGCCTCATCGGCGTGGGCGCGGCCGCTGTCGACTTCCAGGTCAGCACCGGACGCATGCCGCTGCAGATGCACGGCCCGCAGGCACAGGTGAAGCCCAAGCAGTTCTCCGACGAGGAGACCGCGCAGATGGCCGGCTACATCGCGTCGCTGGGCCCCGGCCCGGCTGTTCCCGATGAGGAGTGGCTCGACACCGCAGAGGGAGACGCAGCCGCCGGGGGCGGGCTCTTCCGCACCAACTGCGCGATGTGCCACAACGTCGTCGGCTCGGGCGGCGCGCTGACGCGCGGCAAGTACGCCCCGAACCTCACCGAGGTCTCGGAGAAGCACCTCTACGAGGCGATGCAGACCGGCCCGCAGAACATGCCGATCTTCAATGACGCGAACCTGACGCCCGAGGAGAAGCGCGACATCATCACCTACGTCCGCGAGGTCTCAGAGACCCCGTCGGCCGGTGGCTTCAAGCTCGGCTCGCTCGGCCCGGTCGCAGAGGGCCTCTTCATCTGGTTCTTCGGCCTCGCAGCCGTCGTCGGCATCACCATGTGGCTCACGGCGCGTTCCAAGTGACCATCCAGTCTTTATCCGCAACGAGTAATAGACGAGGAAGCGAATGACCTCGATTCAGCACAGCGGCGGCCCGGGCGGCCAGCTCGGGGAGATGAACGGGTTCGAGAACCCGGGACTCCCCGAGCACAAGCCGCGCATCACCGACAGCAGCCCGTCCGCAGAGCGCCTCGCTGAGCGCCAGATCGCTGCCTGGTTCATCGTGTCGATGATCGGGACCATCTGGTTCATCGTGGCCTACTTCCTGTTCCCCGTCGGGGACTCCGGCGCCCTGGTCCGCGTCCACACCGCGGCCGTCGGCCTGGGAGCCACCACCGCGCTGGCCGGCATCGGCATCGGTGTCGTCCTGTGGGCGAAGAACCTCGTCCCGGACGCGGAGGTCGTCGAGCAGCGTCACGACATCGCCGGCTCCGCCGAGGACCAGGCGATCGCCCTGGAGATCCTCAACCAGGCGAAGGACGAGTCGGGCATCGCCCGCCGCTCGCTCATCCGCAACACGCTCATCGCCGCCGTGGCGATCGCGCCGCTGCCTGCGATCCTCGTCTTCCGCGACCTGGGTCCGCTGCCGGGCGACAAGCTCTTCAACACCCTCTGGGGTGAGGGAGTGCGCCTCTGCAAGGACATCGGCATGATCCCGGAGGAGAACGAGATCCAGCCGATCAAGGCCTCCGACGTCACGATCGGCTCCGCCTTCCACGTGATCCCGGAGAACATCCGCGACTCGGGGCACCCGCTGGACGAGAAGGCCAAGGCCGCCGTCCTCCTCATGCGGATCGACCCGAGCGAGCTCAACACGGATCCGGACCGCGAGGACTGGGGCGTGGACGGCATCGTCGCGTACTCGAAGGTCTGCACGCACGTGGGCTGCCCCGTCGCGCTGTACGAGCACCAGACGCACCACCTGCTGTGCCCGTGCCACCAGTCGACCTTCGACGTGACCAACCACTGCAAGGTGATCTTCGGACCCGCCAAGCGCCCGCTCCCCCAGCTGCCCATCCGGGTCGACTCTGAGGGATACCTGGTCGCGCAGTCGGACTTCCGTGAGCCCGTCGGACCCACCTTCTGGGAGATCAACACTCGGGAGACGAACGCATGAGCACGGCACACGCAACATCCCAGCCCACGACCGCCATCGGCGCGGTCGCGCAGTGGACCGAGGACCGCACGAGCGCTTCGAAGGCGGTGCGGGAGTTCGGTCGCAAGATCTTCCCGTCGCACTGGTCCTTCATGCTCGGCGAGGTCGCGCTCTACAGCTTCATCATCCTCGTGCTGTCCGGAACGTTCCTGACGTTCTGGTTCAAGCCCGCGATGGCCGAGGTCGTGTACCAGGGTCCCTGGACCGCGCTGCACGGCGTGACCATCTCGGAGGCTTACGCCTCGACACTCGAGATCTCCTTCGAGGTCCGCGGTGGACTGTTCATCCGGCAGATGCACCACTGGGCGGCTCTGCTGTTCATGGCTGCGCTGACGATCCACGCTCTGCGCATCTTCTTCACGGGAGCATTCCGCAAGCCGCGCGAGCTCAACTGGGTCATCGGCATCGTCCTGTCGATGGTCGGCCTGGGCGCCGGCTTCACCGGCTACTCGCTGCCGGATGATCTGCTGTCCGGCAACGGCCTGCGCATCATCGACGGTCTGCTCAAGTCGATCCCGCTGGTCGGCACCTACATCTCGTTCTTCCTGTTCGGTGGAGAATTCCCCGGCATCCACATCGTGTCGCGGCTGTACTCGCTGCACATCATGATCCTGCCGGCAGTCCTCATCGCCCTCATCGGCGTCCACCTCATGTTCGTGGTCATCCACAAGCACACGCAGTGGCCTGGCCCCGGACACACGGAGAAGAACGTCGTCGGCGAGCCCGTTCTCCCGACGTTCGCCGCGAAGGGCGGAGGATTCTTCTTCCTCATCTTCGCGCTGGTGTCCTTCATCTCGGCGATCTTCACGATCAACCCGATCTGGAACTACGGTCCCTACGATCCCTCCCCCGTCTCCGCCGGTACGCAGCCGGATTGGTACGTGGGCTGGGCGGACGGCATCCTCCGCATCATGCCGGGCTGGATGGAGTTCTACATCTTCGGCTACCCGATCAGCCTCAACATCAACATCGCGATCATCATCATGCTCCTCTTCTGGGGCGTCGCGATGGTGTGGCCGTGGATCGAGGCCTGGATGCTCAAGGACAACCGCGAGCACCACATCCTCGACCGTCCGCGCAACAACCCGACCCGCACGGGCCTGGGTGTCGCAGCGGCTGTCTGGTACGCCGTCATGTGGGCGGGCGCCTCGGGTGACCTCGTGGCCGTCTTCTTCCACATGTCGCTCAACGACATGATCTACATCTTCCGCGTGCTGTTCATCGTCGGGCCGTTCATCGCGTTCTTCCTCACGCGTCGCATCTGCCTGAGCCTGCAGCGGAAGGATCGCGAGCTGGTCCTCCACGGGCACGAGACGGGACAGATCATCCGTCTCCCCCACGGTGAGTTCCTGGAGCGGCACCAGCCGCTCACGCCGCACGAGGTCTGGGCACTCACGGCCTTCGAGGCCCCCCAGGTGCTGCCGGCCCAGCCGGACAGCTCCGGCAAGGTCTCCGGCCTCGAGCGCCTGCGCGCGCGGATGGCGAAGTTCTTCTACGAGGACCGCATCCACCCCGTGACGAAGGCGGAGCTCGACGCGGCTCACGAGGCTCACCACCACGACGAGGTCGCTGGCGGCGAGCACGGCGAGAACTCGGGCCTGGAGAAGTGATCCTCCCCCGGTAACGCTCACACCACGAAGGGGCGGAGCAGCATCTGCTGCTCCGCCCCTTCGTCATTCGCGGATGCGCGCTGCCAGGAGTCACGGACGACCGATGAGGATTCCCCGATAGACGGAGACCATCGACGCCGATCGGCACTCCCCCTGGGCCAGAGGCGCAGCACACCGGGAACGGCTCAGAGACAACCACAGACGGAGTCGCCGTCGTTCAGGTGGCTCCGAGATCCCACCGGAGCTCGGGGGTCCCAGGATTGGGTTCCTGGCGCTCCCGAAGGTCGACCC
>DWZY01000349.1 GCA_019117325.1 Candidatus Brevibacterium intestinigallinarum | reverse complement strand
CCGCGCACGACAGTCATCGTCACCGCCTCGCCCGCCTTCCTCGCGGTCGCGGACCGGGTCGTCCTCGCCCGCGGCGACGGCACGACCGCCTCCGGCACCCATGCGGAGCTCGTGGGCGCGGATGGTCCCGTCGGCGAGGCCTACCGGGCGGCGGTGAGCCGATGAGCGGACAGCCTGCGGCCTCGGCGGCTGCGACCCTGCCCATCGCCACCCGCCGGCGCGCCTTCGCGCACCTGGCCCCGCACCTGCGGGGCCGAGCGGGCTGGATCGTCCTCCTCGTCATCGCGGGCCTTGCGAACGCGGCGGCGGGTCTTGTGGGCCCGTGGGCGATCGGCCGTCTCGTCGACGCACTGCCGGCCGGGAGCGGCGCGGACGTCGTGTGGACCTCGGCGGCTGCGGTCGCGGCGGCCGGCATCGTCATGGCGGTGGGGACGTGGGCGGGCGCGTGGGCACTGGCCCGGGTGACGATGCCCGCGGTGGGCGACCTGCGCACCGAGGTCGTGACGGCGGCACTGTCACTCGAGGCCCAGCGCGTCGAGCGGACCGGCACCGGCGACCTCGTCTCCCGCGTCGCGGATGACTCCCGCAAGGTGAGCGAGGGCGCGACCCAGGTGCTGCCGCTCGTCGTGGAGTCTCTGCTGGTGGTCGTCGTGTCTGCGGTGGGCCTCGCCGTCGTCGACTGGCGGCTGGGGCTCGTGGGGCTCACCGCGCTGCCGATGTACTGGCTCACGCTGCGCTGGTACCTGCCGCGGTCCGCGCCTCTGTACGCGCGCGAGCGCGCCGCGATCGGCCGACGCTCCGGCCGACTGCTGGGCGGGCTGACCGGCGCGCGGACGCTGCGCGCCCACCGCGCCGAGCAAGTCGAGCTCACCCGCATCGACTCCGCCTCCGCCGAGGCCCGCGACCTCTCGATCGGCGTATTCCGCTTCCTCACCCGCGCCTTCAGCCGCAATAACCGCGCCGAGGCCGTCGTCCTGTCCCTGCTCCTCCTCACCGGGTTCTGGCTCGTGTGGGCGGGGGAGTCGAGCGCCGGTGCGGTCACGACGGCCGCGCTGGTCTTCCACCGGCTGTTCAACCCGATCGGCGCGCTCGTGGGGCTCTTCGACCAGGTGCAGTCCGCCGGGGCGTCGCTCACCCGGATGGTCGGCGTCATCGATGAAGCGGCGCGCCCGACCTCGGCCGCACCCGCATCGGACCGTGCGACCCGCACCGTCGGCCTGGATCTCGAGGACATCTGGTTCACCTACGACGATGACCCGGCGTCCCAGAACCATGTTCTGCGCGGGGTCGACCTCACGGTCGCGCCGGGCGAGGTCGTCGCGGTCGTCGGCACGACGGGTGCGGGCAAGTCGACGCTCGCGAAGATCGCGGCGGGGCTGGCCGCACCCACGCGCGGGACTGCTCGGCTGACGGGTGGTGCGTCGGGTCAGGACCTGACCGCCGTGCCCGAGGCCGCCCTCCGCTCCCGCATCGCAATGGTCGCGCAGGAGGTCCACACGTTCGTCGGCACGATCCGGGACAACGTGGCGCTGTCGGTGCCGGACGCGCCCGCCCGGGCCGTCGAGCAGGCGCTGCGCACCGTCGGAGCCACCTGGGCGTTCGCGCTGCCTCGGGGTCTCGACACGGTCGTGGGCGACGGAGGTGCGCGGCTGTCGCCCCTGGAGGAGCAGATGATCGCGCTCGCCCGCCTCGTGCTGGCCGACCCAGACATCGCGATCCTTGACGAGGCGACCGCCGAGGCCGGATCCGCCGGCGCCCACGTCCTCGAGTCCGCGGCTGCGGCCGCCCTGGCCGGGCGCGGTGCACTCGTCGTCGCCCACCGGCTCAGCCAGGCGGAGGCCGCCGACCGCGTCCTCGTCATGGAGGACGGACGCGTGGTCGAGGAGGGGACGCACGAGGATCTCGTCGCGGCCGGTGGCCGGTACGCACGGCTGTGGGAGGCCTGGGCCCAGTAGGGTCCCGACCTCCCGTGCGGGTCACGCGAGTGCCTCGCCCACCTCCAGTCGTGGCCAGTGCGACAGCCGCCGGAGCACTTGCCGGTCGTGGGTCGCGATGACGACGGCCGCGCTCGAGGTCTCCAGGCCCTCCAGCAGGTCGTCGACCAGCGCCATCGACAGGTGATTGGTGGGCTCATCGAGCAGCAGCACGTCCGGCTCTTCCCGGAGCACGCGGGCGAGGCGCTGCCGCCGCAACTGCCCGGGCGAGCGGTGATCGCGCGGGTCCTCGTCCGCCTCAGGCACGTCCTCCTGGCTCAGCCGCTGGACGCGAACCGCGCCGTGGGTGCGGACGGCGCCCTCGTCGGGCCCGAGGTCGCCGTCCAGCACCGCGAGCAGCGTCGACTTGCCCGCCCCGTTGGGTCCGACGACCAGCAGGCGATCACCGCCGGCCAGCCGGACGGTCACGGGATGCGAGGAGCGGCCGGTGACTGCGACCTCGGCGGCGGTGAGCAGCGGGGCGCCGGGCTGAGTGCTGCCCGTGGGCACCGTCAGCCGCGGTGGGGGAGGCGGCACCGTGAGCGCGTGGCGGTGCAGCTCGTCCTCGCGGCGGTGGAGTGCCTGCACGACGCCCGGCGCGCGGGACTGGCGCTGGTGCCGGGGCGTGCCCTTGTCCGGCCGCCAACCGGTGGTGAGCCGCGATCGGGCCTGGTCGACCGCCTCCTGGAGGCGACGGTGCTCGGCCTGCTGGGCGTCGAAGGCGGACTGCCAGGCGTCGCGCTCGCGCGCCCGGCCGGTCCGCCAGCCGTCCCAGCCGCCGCCGTAGAGCCGGGGCCGCCCGTCCGCCGAAGGGTCGAGGTCGAGGAACTCGTGGGCGACGTCCGCCAGCAGTGCTGCATCGTGGGAGACCAGCAGCAGACCGCCCGAGCGGGCGGCCAGGGTCGCGGTGAGGAAGTCGAGGCCCGCGGCGTCGAGGTGGTTCGTGGGCTCGTCGAGGACCAGCAGCTCCGGCTGTGCGCCCAGCACGCACGCCAGGCGGACGCGGTACCGCTGGCCCACGGACAGGTGCGCCAGGGGGCGGTCGCGATCGGTGACCGCACCCAGTGCGTCGAGTGCGATGTCGACGCGACGCTGCGCATCCCACGCATCCAGCTGGATGCAGAGATCGAGGGCGCGGGCGTAGGAGTCCTCGGAGCCTGCGGACGCATCGGCGAGTGCTGCTGCGGCCTCGTCGAGAGAGGCGAGAGCGGCGACGGCCGGGGCGATCGCCTCGTCGGTCAGATCGCCCACGGTGGTGTCTCCGGCCGCCGGCAGGTCCTGATCCGCGATCGCGAGCGTGCCGGCGTGCTCGACGGATCCGGCATCCGGGTCGAGGCGGCCGGTGAGGATGCGCAGCAGGGTCGTCTTGCCGCTGCCGTTCTCGCCCACGACGGCGAGCTTCGTCGTGGCGGACACGGTCACGTCGACGTCCGTGAGCAGCGGCCGTGAGCCCGGTGCGTGAGTGATGCCGCGTCCGCGCAGATGGGCGCGATCGCCGGCAGGAGCAGTCAGATGGGCAGGGGAATGCGGGGAGGTGCGAGGCACGGAATCTCCTGGAAACGGGCACGCTGGAAGTGCCGGTCGGATGGGGTGCGTCCGACAGCGGAGGAGAGGGGTGTGGGAACCGGTTCGCGTCCGCCGTCAGCGGCGGAATCGGAGCCTTCCGTGCAACATCATGTGAGCCAGCGTAGGGGACGCCGCAACTCAGGGACAAGGGCAGGTGCGGTGGCACTGGCTGGTGCACGGCGGGTGTGAGCGCGGCGGCACCACTGTGATCGGCCCGTCGCCAGTGTGAGGTATCCGTCATTCCATTCAGGCGATATTCAGTCGACGCACTGGGTACTCTCGATGAGACGACCGGGTCGGTGCGTCCGCGGACCGACCCGACCGCCGTCTTCATCGTCTGATCCGATCGCCGATGTCTGCGGCGGCTGGCAGGGGAGGACTCGACCAATGAACGTGAGCACAGCGCCGCAGGACGCGACAGCGCGCTTCACCGGTCTGGCCCGGATCTACGACAGATTCCGGCCGGGCTATCCGGCGGAATGCCTGGGCTGGCTGGCGGACACGCTGCGCCTGGGCACGTCGTGCCACGTGGCCGATGTGGGTGCTGGCACGGGCAAGCTGTCCGAGGAACTGGTCTACCAGGGCATCCGCACCGTCGCGATCGAGCCCAACCCGGACATGTTCCAGGTCCTCGAGGCGAAGTCGGCGACGACCAGCCTGCTGACCGCCGTGCAGGCGACGGCTGAGGACTCGACGCTGGACGACGCCTCGATGAGCCTCATCACCGCGGGCCAGTCCTTCCACTGGTTCGATCAGCGCCGCTTCCGTGACGAGTGCCGTCGTGTGCTGCGGCCCGGCGGCCGTGTCGCGCTGCTGTGGAACTCGCGCCGCCGCGAGGACCCCTTCACGCAGGCGACCGCGGACGTCTTCCGCCGTCACACCTCCGACTTCCCGGGCTTCAGCGGCGATCACCGTGTGAGCGAGCAGGACTTCGACGCGTTCTTCGAGCCGGACGGCTACGAGTACCGCGAGTTCGCGCACGACCAGATGCTCACCGTCGACGAGTTCCTGGGCCGCAACCTGTCCGCGACCTACGCGCCGCGCGAGGGCGACCCGGCCCACGCGCCGCTGGTCGCAGACCTGAGGCGCCTCTTCGACGAGCACCGCGAGGACGACGTCGTCCGCTTCCCGCTCACCACCCGCCTTTTCCTGGGCGGCGTGGGCGTCTGAGGTCCCTGCGCGGGACGGTCGGAGACCCCTCGCCGGATCCCGGCCAACTCCCTGAGACCCGAGTTCTCGCCTGCCCTGACGGTGGGCGATGATGGTGGTCTCGACGAGGGAGAGACGACCGCAGATGACTGACACCGCGAATTCCGGCGGAGCGACGGACAACACCGGGAAGTTCACAGGGCTGGGCGCGATCTACGCCCGCAGCAGGCCGGGATACCCCGCGGCGCTGCTGGACAGGCTGGTCCAGTGCGTCGCCGAGGACGTGGCCGGCACTGCGGATACTGGCACCACTGCGCATAGTGACGGGGACGGCGACCCGGCTGCGGCCTCGGGAGCGCGGGCGGTTGTCGCGGACATCGGTGCGGGCACCGGCAAGCTCACGGCAGAACTGCTGCGGCGCGACTGGGCCGTCATCGCGGTCGAGCCCAATGACGACATGCGGGCGGCACTCGTGGAGACGATCGGTGAGGCTGAGAGGCTCACCGTCGTGGGTGCGCCGGCGGAGCACACGACACTGGCGGCGGACACCGTCTCGCTCGTGACGGTCGCGCAGGCCTTCCACTGGTTCGATCTCGAGGCGTTCCGCGCGGAGTGCCGCCGGATCCTGGTCCCCGGCGGACAGGCCGCGCTCATCTGGAACTTCCGCCGGGCGGGCGAGGAGTCCGTCGACGCGGTCATCGGGGCGTTCCGTGCGCGGGTGGGCGGCTTCACCGGTCTCACGCTGGCGGAGAAGGTGACGGACCGGGAGCTGACGCAGTTCTTCGGCGGCAGTCACTACGAGCGGCTCGAGTACGACAACGATGAACTCATCACGTGGGACACCTTCCGGGAGCGCCATCTGTCGCTGTCGTTCGCGCCCAAGGAGGGCGACCCTGTGCGGGAGCCGCTCATCGAGGATCTCCATCGGATCTTCAACACGTACGCGGTGGACGGGCTCTACCGGTTCCCCAACTCGACGCACGTGCTCCTGGGCGAGGTGCGCTGACGCGAGGAGTGCTGACGGGGTGCTGAGCTGACGGGCGCGACGCTGTCCGGGCTTGCCCCGTCCGGTCTCGCCCCCACGTGAAAAGACACCGGGAGTCGCAACCTGAATGTGTATGGACATGCAGGTTGCGACTCCCGGTGTCTCTCTGCGCTGTGGCGCGCAGTGAGCCTGGCGCGCTGAGGAGCACCGTGCGCTGCGGGGCCGGGCGACCGGCCCCGCA
>DWZY01000348.1 GCA_019117325.1 Candidatus Brevibacterium intestinigallinarum | reverse complement strand
GTAGACGCGCTGGAGCAGGTAGTTCGCGCTGAAGGGCACCAGACCGGCGACCATCGTCGCGATGACCGGCCCGATCGCGCGCGCCTGATCGAGCGGGTCGAGCCCGCTGCTCTCGTCGAGCGTGCCGCCGATGAGCATCGCCGCCGGTGTCGAGAGCGTGATGAAGGCAGCGGTCGCGAAGACGTTGACAAGGCCCACGAGCCGCAGGCCCAGCCCCAGCGAGGAGCGGACGGAGTCCGTGTCATCGTTCGCCGCGAACGCGCTGAGCGAGGTGAAGAGCGCCGTTGCCAGCGACACCGCGATGAGCGAGTGCGGGAGCATGAAGACGAGGTACGCGAGCGAGTAGGCCGCGAGCGACGCGCTCACCTCGCCGGTGGTCGACGACGCCGAGGCCGCCACCCGGGAGGTGACGATGAAGCCCAGCTGCCCCACGAGGACGGCGCCGAACGTCCACATCGCGACGTTCCCGGCCGTGCCCAGGCCCACCCCGCGGAACCCGAAGGTGGGGCGGAACCGGAACCCGATCCGGCGCAGCGGCCAGAGGAGGATGAGCGCCTGACCGACGACGCCCAGGGTCGCGGAGCCCGCGAGGACCGTGATCTTCGCGGTGTCCCACGTGCCGACCGCGTTCTGGACGCCGCCCGCGCCGAACAGGGCGATGAAGATGCCCAGTCCGGCGATCGCGATGACGTTGTTGAGGACCGGCGCCCACATGTAGGGGCCGAAGCTGGAGTGCGCGTTGAGCACCTGGCCCAGCATCGTGTAGAGCCCGTAGAAGAAGATCTGGGGCAGGCACCAGTAGGCGAACGCGATCGCCAGAGCCCGCTGGTCGTCGCTCCAGCCAGATGACGAGTACAGCCGCACCAGCAGGGGTGCGGCGAGGGTCGCCAGCAGCGTGACGGCGCCCAGCGTGATGACAGCCAGGGTGAGGAGGCGGTTGACGAAGTCCTGACCGCCGTCCGGGCGCTTGGCTGCGCGGATGATCTGCGGGACCAGGACCGCGTTGAGGACACCGCCGGCCAGCAGCATGTAGAGGTTGTTGGGGACCTTGTTCGCGACGTCGAACGCGTCCGCCGCACCGCCCACCGTCACGCCGATCGCCGTCGCCAGGAGCATCGCCTTGACGAAGCCCAGGATGCGCGACGTGAGCGTGCCTGCGGTCATGACCGCAGACGAACGGGCGAGCGAGGAGAGCCTGGAGGCCACGGGGGTCCTTCCGCGAGGGGACGCTGGTCGACTGTGCGGGTGACCGGATCAGGGAGTGCGTGTGCGCTTCCGCCGGGTCATCCGTCTTTGGCGCGGGCCATCGCCGCGGCGAGCTGATTCTCGGGGATCTTACGCCGTCCGCGCCGGATCGTCGCGACCAGACCCACGACCAGCACGACCACCAGGACGGACCCGATCGCGATCGTCGCGGTGTTCTCCCAGTCGGCGCGCACCCGCACCAGCAGTTCGGTGCGCTGGGGCAGGGCATCGCCGTCGACGGTCAGCAGCGTGACGGTCGAGCGGACGTCCGCGTTCGCCAGACCGCGGACGGGGACCTCGACGCTGCGGGCCTCGCCCGGGCCCAGGGTGACGATGTCGGACAGCTCCGTGCTGAGCTGCGGGGTGGGCGATTCGACCCGCAGGCGCACGCGGGCGCTGCGGTCCGTCGCGTTGTCGACGCGGACGGGGATCATCGCCTGCTCGCCGGTGACGAGCAGGACCGAGGACCCCGGCTCGGGCTTCACGCCGTCCGCCAGGTCGGTCACCCAGCCGCCGGCCGCGTCCGCGCAGTCCCCGATCCGTCCTCCGTCGACGACACCCGCAGAGGTGCAGGCCAGCAGCGCGCGGGACATGTCGCGCGCCACACCGTCCGCGTCGACGAAGGCGTGCGCGGCCGCAGTGCCGGTCTCATGCTTCTGCGCGAGCTCGTGGAGGACGGACTGTGCGCCGCTGGCCATGCCGTCGGATTCGGCATCTGCGCGGGCGCCGTCCTCGTCGGGAGGCTGGATGCCGCTCTGATCCTGCTGCCCCGTCAGATCCTGCTGACCGTCCTGGGCGGCGTCCTGCTGACCGCTCTGGTCCTGCTGACCGCTCTGGTCCTGCTGCCCGTCGCCCTGACCGTCCTCGACGAGGGAGGCGGGGTCGACCAGCTGGCCGCGGGCCACCGGCTCGGTGGCCATGAGCGCATCGAGTGTGGTGCCCTCGATCCACGGGGCACCCGCGAGATCGTCCGCGAAGGCGGCGTGCCCGCTGCCGGCGGAGGTGCGCGGCAGGGTCAGCAGCAGGGCGCGGGAATCGTAGGGGCGCTCGGCCGTGACAGCGGCGGACAGGGCGAGGAACTCCCCGGGGACCGCGGACCGGGAGGCGGACGCCTGGGCGGCGGCGGCCTCGGCGAGGCCCGAGTCCGCGACGAGGGACTGCAGCACACGCGGCTGGCTGTCATCCGGCAGCTGGGGGGTGCCTGCGGCACCGCCCGCGGACGTCGCTCCGTCCACCGTGATCGCGGAGTTCGCGGACGACGTGTACGACGTGAGGCTGGGCTGCTGGGAGTCGGACAGGATGACGGTGCCCGCGCCCGTGTCCTCGATG
>DWZY01000347.1 GCA_019117325.1 Candidatus Brevibacterium intestinigallinarum | reverse complement strand
ACGGCAGGCGCGGGACGGACGCCGACCCGCCGCCGTGGGGCGAGGAGATCCTCACCGCCTGGAACGCGACGGCCAGCTGAGAGTCAGCCAGCTGAGGCTCAGCGGGTCTCGCGCTTGGCGAGCGTGCGCAGGTGCACCTCGTCCGGGCCGTCGAAGATCCGCATCGCGCGATGCCAGCCGTACATCGCGGCCAGCGGGACGTCGTTGCTGATGCCCGCTCCGCCGTGCACCTGGATCGCGCGGTCGATGACCTGCAGCGCGGTGCGCGGCACGGCGACCTTCGCGGCAGAGACGTACCCGGCCGCTGCCTTGTTGCCGTGGTTGTCGATCACCTTCGACGCGTACTGGCACAGCAGGCGGGCCTGGTCGATCGCGATCCGGGACTCCGCGATGTCCTGCTGGATCGGTCCCTGCTCGATGAGCGGCTTGCCGAACGCCACGCGGTCCTGCGCGCGGGAGACCATGAGCGCGAGCGCCCTCTCCGCCGCGCCCAGTGCGCGCATGCAGTGGTGGATGCGGCCGGGACCCAGCCGGGCCTGGGCCAGGGCGAAGCCGGAGCCCTCCTCACTCAGCAGGTTCGAGGCCGGGACGCGGACGTCCTCGAAGACGACCTCGGCGTGCCCGTGCTGGTCGTGCTGACCCATGACCGGCAGATCGCGGACGATCCGCACGCCCGGCGTGTCCGTGGGGACGAGGATCATCGACTGCTGACGGTGCGTCTCTGCCGACGGGTCCGTCTTGCCCATGACGATGAGGATCCTGCAGCGCGGGTCCAGCGCACCGGAGGTCCACCACTTGCGGCCGTTGATGACGTACTCGTCGCCCTCGCGGGTGATCGTCGTCTCGATGTTCGTCGCATCGGAGCTGGCGACCTCGGGCTCCGTCATCGCGAACGCGGATCGGATCTCGCCGTTCAGCAGCGGCTCCAGCCACTGGGTCCGCTGCTCCTCCGTCGCGAACATGTGCAGCAGCTCCATGTTGCCGGTGTCAGGCGCCTGCCCGTTCGTGGCCTCCGGTGCCAGGTGGAGGCTCCACCCGGTGATCTCTGCGAGGCCCGCGTAGTCCAGCTGGCTGAGGCCGGACTCCGCCGGCAGGAACAGGTTCCACAGGCCGCGCGCCTTCGCCTCCGCCTTGAGCTCCTCGACGATGGGTGGCACGGAGTGATCGTCCGGGCCGTGCTGGGCGCGGTGCGCCTCGTACTCCGCCTCAGCCGGGAAGACCCGCTCGTGCATGAAGGCGACGAGCGCCTCGCGCAGCTCGAGGGCCTTCGCGGACGGGCGCAGGTCCAGTGATTCGACGTCGGGGCGCACGGGCATGCCGCGCAGAGCGGTATCAGTCATCGGATTCGTCTCCTGGGGGTGGGGTCTGGTCTGGTGCTGCTGTCGTGTCTGGCGGAACAGTCGTGTCTGGTGCTGTCTGGTCATCGGGAGCCGCCTCGACAAGGCCCAGTGCCAGCCGCGCGTAGCGGTCCCCCATCTGGTGGGGTGTGAGGCTGCCGCCGGGCCGGTACCAGGAGGCGACGGAGGTGCCCATCGCGATGAGGGCGCGGACGGCCTCGGCGGCATAGGGGGTGCGGAAGTCGCCGGTCTCCACCCCGTACTGGACCACGTCCCGGAACAGGCCCTCCTGCTCGTCGCGCAGGGCGACGACCAGGCGGCGGCCGTCCGTGTCGAGGCTGCGGATCTCCGTCGCACCCACGACGGCCTCGTCGCGGCGCTCCGTGTGGAAGACCAGCCACGCGTGCATGAGGGCGCGCAGCTGGTCGTGCGGTCGGGAGCCCGCCCGCAGCACCGCGGTGCGCGTCGACGCCAGCGCATCCGTGAGGATCGTCGTCATGATCTCCTGCAGGATCCGCTGCTTGGAGGGGAAGTGGTTGTAGATCGAGGCCACGGTGAAGCCCGCCCGCGTCGCGATGTCGCGCATCGAGGTGCCGTGATAGCCCACGCGCTGGAAGTGGTCGACGGCGGCGTCGAGGACCGCGTCACGACCCGATCGCGTCTGCGCCATCGCTCACCATCCCCGTGTGCCGGTCCCGGTGCGGCGGCGGCGCCGCACTCGTCGTCTGCCCATCATGCGGGTGTGAACACTTGTTCGTCAACCCTCCCCCAGAACCCGGAATCAGGTGTAGTCTGCGCCCTCCACCCTCGTGAACGCTCGTTCCATACGAATCCGCTGAGGGTCCTTGACACCGGTCGCGGACCGGGGCAATGCTGGCATTTCCGGGCAGATGATCCGGAGCCGTGCGGGTCCCTCGACGTCGAGGGGCCCACCGGTGACACGCCGTCGATGCTGCCGGCAGCCGCCGCTCTCCTCGGCTCATCCTTCTGAAAGGCGAGAACCATGGCAGAAGCACCAGACCTCACAGACCTCCTGGCCGATGCTCCGAAGAACTGGGGCCGCTGGGGCGACGATGACGAGGTGGGGTCGCTCAACTTCCTCACGAACGACGAGGTGCTGCGCGGCGTGCGCACCATCAAGACCGGAGAGCTCCACACCCTCCAGCGACTCATCGGAGATCCCAAGGGCGACCCGGTCTGGCCGTCGCGCCTCCCGGCTGAGCGCGAGATGGTCATCGACGAGTCCGCGTGGGACGGCGACGACGCCCCCAACTTCCCCGGCGGCCTCCACTACGCGGATGACAAGCTGGTCGCGTTCCTCCAGGGCTCCACGCAGTACGACGCGCTGGGCCACGTCTGGTACGGCGGTCAGATCTGGAACGGGTATGACGCGCGCACCACGGTGGGCGGCCTGGACAAGGCGAGCGTCGAGCCGATCGCGCAGCGCGGCGTCGCCGGCCGCGGCGTCCTCATCGACATGGCCCGCTACTTCGGCGTCGAGGCGATCGAGGCCCGTCGCACCTTCGACCACAACGACCTCCTCGCCGCGGCGGAGCAGCAGGGCGTCACGATCGAGAAGCACGACATCCTCCTCATCCGCACGAACCACCTGCAGCTGTTCTTCGAGCAGGGCGACAAGTTCTACGAGGACTTCTGCGAGCCGGGCCTCCAGTACAGCCCGGAGCTCGTGAAGTGGTTCCACGAGATGGAGATCCCCAACCTCGTGACGGACACGATCGCGAACGAGGTGACGACGGACCCGGACACCGGCGTCGCCCTCACCCTGCACAACGCGCTCATGCGCAACCTGGGCATCGCGCTCACGGAGATCTGCGACCTGGAGAGCCTCGCGGCTGCATGCGCCGAGGACGGCCGCTGGGACTTCTTCTACGTCGCCGCCCCGCTCAAGATCCACCGTGCGACGGGCGCGCCGGTCAACCCGGTGGCCGTCCGATGAAGCCGTTCACGGAATCGCTGACCCCGGCGCACCCCACGATGCTCGACGCGTGGGAGCACCGGGTGCAGGAGTCCGCGGATCAGCCGTTCCTCCACTCGTTCGCGGAGTCGACGACGTTCGGCGAGGTCGACCGCCAGGCGCAGGCCCTGGCCGCGCAGCTGGCCGCAGACGGCGTCACCGCGGGTGACCGCGTCGCGCTCTACACGCAGAACGACCCCGTGTTCGCGGTGGGCGTCATCGCCGCGTGGAAGCTGGGTGCCGTGGGCGTGCCCATCAACCCGATGAACACGGCTCGCGAGCTGGGCTACCACCTGCGGGACTCCGGTGCCGTTGCGCTGGTGACCCTCCCGACGCTGTGGGACGACGTCGCCGCCGAGGTCGTCGCGGACACCTCTGTCCGCGTCGCCGTCATCGGCCGGTTCCGTCGCTGGGTCGAGGAGGACGGAGGGCTGCGCGACGAGGCTGTCGAGGCCGCGGTCGACAGCGCCGCAGCAGCACCCGACGGCGTGCGGCTCCTCTCGCTCGAGGCCGTGGCGGGCGGGGACGGCCAGCCGGCCGGGGCCTCGGCGGCGGTGTCCCGGCCCCAGCTGGGGCCCGACGATCCGGCGCTGCTCACGTACACGTCGGGGACGACGGGCAATCCCAAGGGCGCGATCAACACGCACGGCAACATGGCGTTCAACGCGGAGACGTACGTGCAGATGGGAGGGATGGAGACGGGCCAGGGCATCCTGGCGGTCGCGCCGCTGTTCCACATCACCGGGTCGGTGGGTCATCTGGCGTACGGGATCCGGGGCGGGCACCCGCTGGTGCTCAGCCATCGGTTCCACCCGCTGGGCGTGCTGGAATCGATCCGGCGGTGGCGGCCGACCTTCACGATCGGGGCGATCACCGCGCTCATGGCGATCGCGGACTCCCCGCACCTGCAGGACGGCGACCTGGACAGTCTCGAGGTGATCTACACGGGCGGGGCGCCGGTCGCGCCGTCGCTGTCGGATCGGCTGGAGAAGGTCTACGGCTCGTACATCCACGGCGCGTATGGCCTCAGCGAGAGCGCGTCACCGCTCACGGTCGTGCTGCGCGGCGAGCGGGCGCCGGTCGATCCGGAGTCCGGGTCGCTGTCCGTGGGCAAGGCGGTCTACGACACACAGCTGCGGATCGTGGGCGAGTCCGGTGAGGACCTGGCCGACGGAGAGTACGGCGAGATCTGGGCCCGCGGCCCGCAGATCACCGCCGGCTACTGGGAGAACCCGGAGGCCACGGCGGCTGAGATCACCGATGGCGGGTTCTTCCACACCGGCGATGTGGCCTTCCGCGACGCCGACGGCTGGATCTACCTGGTGGACCGGAAGAAGGACATGATCAACGCGTCCGGCTACAAGGTGTGGCCGCGCGAGGTCGAAGGGGTGCTCTACGATCACCCCGCCGTGTCCGAGGCCGCCGTCGTGGGTGTGGCGGACGACTACCGCGGTGAGTCGGTCGCGGCGTACGTGACGCTCAAGGCCGGTCAGAGCGCCACGCCCGAGGAGCTGACCGAGCACTGCCGCGAGCAGCTGTCCGCCTACAAGATCCCCCGGTCGATCGGGGTCCTGGACGAGATGCCCAAGACCGCGACGGGGAAGATCCTGCGGCGCATGCTGCGGGACTGAGGCGTGTGGCTGGCGCTCAACGTCGGTGCTGACATGACTGGGGTGGAGGAGATGATCTCCTCCACCCCAGTCATTCGCATGCTGTCACTCGGTGCGTCAACCGCAGATCAGCCCTGTTCATCC
>DWZY01000346.1 GCA_019117325.1 Candidatus Brevibacterium intestinigallinarum | reverse complement strand
GCATCCGCCCCAGCGCATCTGCCGCGGCACCATGCGCCGTCGCGCGCAGATACGCGACGTCGAGCTCCTCCGCCAGGGCGAGCGCCGCGCGGGCGTCCTCGAGCGCCCCCTCACTGTCGCCCCACCCGCGGTCACCCGCCGCACTCCCGTCCCGCTCTCCAGCCTCTGCCGCACTGTCGTCCCGCTCGCCAACCTCGGCCTCGCCATCCCCCGCCTCGACCCGCAGACGCGCCCGATTGATGAGCAGGTACGACTCGAACATGCGGTGGCCCGTCGCGACGGCCAGCTCGAGGCCTGCCTCCACGACCTCGGCGGCTTCCACCGACTGCCCGGCCAGGTGGAGGACGACGCACAGATTGACCCGAGCGGACATGAGGCGCGCGTCCTCCCCGCGCTCCGCGTGCAGCGCGACGGCCTCGCGCAGCAGCTGCGCCGCGCGGTCCAGGTCGCCCTCGCGCATCCGGACGATCGCCTCCATGCTCCGCAGCACGCCCGCGACGCCCGGGTCCGTCAGGTCTCCCGCGTCCTGCACCAGGCGCGTGGCTCGCGCGAAGTGCTCGAGCGCGGCGTCCGGCCTCTGCCCGTGGAGCAGGATCTGCCCCGCGTCGAGGCTCGCCATCGCCAGGGCGTCCGCATCACCGATCTCCGCGGCCAGGTCCGCCGCCGCCTCGTGCAGCGTGAGCGCCTCCGCGCTGCGGCCGGCCAGCGCCAGCCACCAGCTGAGCCCCTCGGACAGGCGGAAGAGCAGCGCGGGGTGACCGTGCTCGGGCGCCTGGTGGGCGAGCGCCAGCGCCCCGTCCAGGTGCGCGGCCAGCCAGGTCTGGGCGGCCTCGGCGGTCCAGTCGAGCTCCGGGTAGGTGAACGCGGCCAGCCGGGGCGCGTCCCCCATCGACCGGGCGATGGTCGCGTACGCGGCCCACACGCGGTCGGTGACCAGCTGGCCCACTCGGCCGAAGGCTGCCCGGCGCGCCCGCGGCGGGTCCGTCTCCTCCGCCCTCGCCAGCGCGAACGCGCGGACCAGGGAGTGCAGGGCGATGCGGCCCTCGCCGCGGCGGATCGCCAGGGACCGGTCGAGCAGGACCCCGGCCGCGTGCCGGGCATCCTCCGGACCGGCGTCGAGGATCGCCGCCATGGCCTCCGGCCCCACCTCGCCCACCGGCAGGGAGGCGAGCCCGCGCAGCAGGCGGCTGGGGGCCTCGGGCAGGCCGGAGTAGGAGAGCTCCAGCTCAGCCTCGACGGCGGCGTCGACGCGGCCGGCGGACACGCGGCGGCCGATGAGGTCGACGTGGTCGGCCAGGGTCCAGCCGGGCCGCTCCGCCAGCCGGGCACCCACGAGCGACACCGCCAGCGGCAGGCCGTCCAGCACCGCGCGCAGTCGCGCGGAGTCCGCCGCGGTCACCTCCGCACCGCCGTCCGCAGGCGCGAACGCGCGCAGGAGGCCGGTGGTCTCGTCCGCCGTCAGGCCCGGCAGGGGCACCTCCGCCCAGCCCGCGGGCGCGGCCGCCCGACTGGTCACCAGCACCGGCCCCGAGGCCCCCTCCCCCACGATCCGCACCACCTGGTCCGCGTCCCGCGCGTCGTCCAGTACGAGGAGCCGGCCCGTCTCCCGCAGGGCCTCCCGGAGTCGCCGGGCGCGGGCGGTGGAGTCCTCGCCGTCGACCTCGGCGAGGTCGAGCATGCGCAGCAGCGCCCGCTGGGCCGCGTCCGGCGCGACCGGCACGGCCTCCGCCCGCGCACCGCGCAGGTCCAGCAGGACCGCGCCCGGCCGGGTCCGGGCTATCTGCAGGGCCACCTGCGTCTTCCCCGCACCGGCCATGCCCGTCACCCACACCGCGCCCGAGGCCCCAGCCCCGTCCGCGGTCGTGTCCGGGGCTGCTGTCCCCTCCAGCAGCGCGGCGATGCGGGCGAGGACCTCGGTCCGCCCCGTGAACGTGTCGACGGGTGCGGGCAGGTCGCTGCGGGCGGTCGCGACCTCGGCCCCGTCCGTGGCGGCACGGGCCGCGTGGATCCGTGCCGACCAGTCCGCTCGCAGACGTGCGGGCAGCCCCAGGGCCAGCGCGATCTCCACGACCGCGTCGGAGTCGATGCGGCGCCGGCCGTCCTGGAAGCAGTCGTAGAGGGTGCTGCGGGGCATGCGGCGCTCGTGCGCGGGCACGCCGCGGGCGGCACGGGCCGCCGCGATCCGCCGGGCGACCTCCGCGAAGGACGGATCACCCGCCGCGCTGCGCATAGCGCGCAGGTCGTGAGCGATCGAGTCGAGGCCGCCGGGGGCGGTGCTCCAGGGGACCGCCGCCGCGACCCTCGCGCCGGGGTTCATCTCACGCCTGTGCCTTGGCGGCCTTCCGCGCGGCCAGCTCGCCCATGCGCTTCTCGACGGCGGCCTTCTGCTCGTCCGTGCCGCGCAGCTCGGACAGCGCCTGCTGCTCGGCGGCGAGGCCCTCGCGCAGGCTGGCCGTGTCGGCCATGTCGACGAGCCGCTTCGACCAGACCAGCGCCGAGCGGGACATGCCCGCGATCCGCTCCGCCAGGGCATGCGCGGCGGCGCGCGGGTCGTCGGCCAGCTCGTCGACGATCCCCCACTCCAGTCCCTGCTCGCCGGAGATCGTGTCTGCGGTGAAGATGAGGCGCTTCGCCTTCGACGGTCCGATGAGGCGCGGCAGCAGCTGCGTGCCCATCATGTCCGGGATGATGCCCCAGATGACCTCCATCGCGGACAGCTTGGTGTCCGGGGCGCTGATCCGGATGTCCGCGCCCAGCGCGAACTGGAATCCGCCGCCCAGCGCGGGGCCGTGGAGCGCGGCGATGACCGGCACGGGCACCTGCGACCAGATCTCGACGGCCTGCTGCGCCAGCGCCGAGGCGTTCCCCGGGATGTCCAGCGGCTCCCCCGCCATGTTGCCGGCAACGATCCGCTCGAACTGGCCCATGTCGAGGCCCGCGCAGAAGCCGCGGCCCTCGCCGCGCAGCACGATGGCGCGGATGGACTCATCCGCGGCCAGCGCCTGGCCCGCCTCGACGAGGTCGTAGAACATGTCCGGCGTGATCGAGTTGAGCGTGTCCGGGCGGTCGAGGACCACGTGGGCGACGGCCCCGTAGAGCTCGGTCCGGACCGTGCCGCGAGTGGCCGGCTGGACGGAGTCGGGGGTGGCGGGGGCGGTGACGGCGGTGTCGGTCATGGTCTCTCCCTGTCGTGCGCGATGCGTCGGTGTCATGCGTGATGCGGTGCCGGGGAGGACTGGCCGTCCCAGCACCGTCTGAACGAGCGTTCGAGTCGCATCTCACAGTACCCGTGTTCCCGGGCTGGCACAGGAAGAGGGTCCACGGGAGTGGCGGCGTGTGGTTCGATGGGACCAGCCGCACCGCACCAGTGCGCACCACCGCGACCACGCACCCCGGGGAGTCCTCCATGAGCCCGCACCAGTCCTTCGGCTCCGGCCCGCACGCCACAGGCCCCCGGAACGCGCCCGTGGGCAGCGGCGAGGGACCCTACGGCACCGCGGTCTACAACGCCGGCACGCCGCGACCGTCGGCACCCGCCCCGGACGCGCAGCCCACGCGGGTCATGCCGCCGCGGCAGCAGTCCGCCCCGGCTCCGCAGGCGGCGCACGCCCACGCGACGCCGCAGGCAACTCACCCCGGCTCGGTGCCGCAGGCAGCACATCCCGGCTCTGTGCCTCCACCCGCGTACGCCGGCTCCGTTCCGCCGGCCGCGTACGCCGGTGCCGTGGCGCAGGCGCCCGGACCCATCACGCACGTGGGGAATCCCGCGGCGGTGCACGGAGCGGCCTGGACGATGACCCCGGCGAAGTCGTTCGTCACGACGTGGCTGCTGTCCCTGTTCCTGGGCGGCTGGGGCGTCGACCGCTTCTACCTGGGTCAGGCCGGCCTCGGCATCGCCAAGCTGCTGACCGGCGGCGGCTTCGGGATCTGGTCCTTCATCGACCTCATCATCATCCTGGCCGGCAGCATGCGCGACTCGATGGGTCGGCCGCTGGAGGGCTACCAGGAGAACAAGACGATGGCGATCTGGGTGACGATCGCGATCTGGGTCGTGAGCATCGTGCTCGTCATCATCGCCTACGTCGTGCTGTTCGCCGCGATCATCGCGATGATCATGTCGATGCTCGCGGTCGTGGGGGCCGTCAGCGAGTACTGAGCGCTCACACTCGACCGCTCACGCCAGAGCACCTCTCACCAGTTCCCTCACCGGCGCAGCTCTTCACGCCAACACCTCGCTCACGCCAGAGCCCCGCTCACCAGCGCTCCGCGCACCAGCCCCCTCACGCCAGCACCTCGAACACCCCGCGTCCCAGCGCGCTCAGCGCGCCCGCACCCGCCAGGATGACCGCGAGCCGGCGCGCGCCCTCCGGCGTGACCCGCCGCGCCAGCACGGTCCCCAGCCCGATCCCCACGACGACGGCCACGACGAGCGCCGCGAAGAGGGACAGCGGCGGCAGCATGCCGACACCCACCGCCCCGGTCGCCGTCTTCGTCGCCACCGACGCCAGGCCGAAGAACGCGAAGGTGGGCTGCATCGTCGCCGCGAAATCGCGCTGCGGCCACCGCACGAACCGCCCGTAGATGACCATGACCGGGCCCGCGACGCCCGCCGCCGTGTTGAAGAAACCGCCCAGCACGCCCGCGGCGGTGCTGAGCGCCGGAACCCCGCGACCGGTCACGTGGGGCACGCGCGGCGAGGTGAAGGTGAGCAGCAGCGCGCCCAGCACGACCGCGCCGATGACGACGGACAGCCAGCCGGACGGGAGCTCCCGCACCAGCAGCGCTCCCGGGATCGACCCCACGAGCCCCACGCCGGCGAAGATCGCCCACCGCTTCCAGTTCACGTCCCGCAGCACCGTCAGCATGATGAGGACGCCGGAGCACACGGTCGTCGCGTTCGTGACGTAGACGCCCAGCTGCGGTCCCAGCAGCAGGGCCAGCGTCGGTGCGACGACGAGCCCCACGCCCATGCCGGACAGCCGCTGCAGCGTCGCACCCACGACGACGGCGACGGCTGCGATCGCGATGATCTCCGGACCCATCCCTGCAGACTAGACCCGGTGCACCCGGCTCCGAGCTGCGTTCCCCTCCCGGGACCCGCCGCCCTCGCCCCATGACCCCGGTCCCGCCGCCCCACCCCTGGACCCGCCGCCGGGCGTGTGATCGGATGGTGGCATGAGTCACGTCATCTTCTTCCACTCGGCCGTGGGCCTCACCGACGGCGTCCACGCGATGGCACAGGTCCTGCGGGACGCGGGCCACACCGTCACGACGCCCGACTACTACGACGGCCGCACCTTCGACACCGCCGAGGCCGGGGTCGCCCACCGCGACGAGGTGGGCTTCCGCACGCTGGTCGACCGCGTGACGGACGCCCTGGCGGACGTCGAGGGACCGTTCGTCGCCGCCGGCATCTCGCTGGGTGCGGCGATGGCCCAGCGCCTGGGGAAGAAGGACCCGCGCACGCGGGCCGCCCTGCTGCTGCACGCTGGCGGCGAGGCGAAGCCCGTCGACTGGCCCGCGACGTGCGCGCTGCAGATCCACCACTCCGTCGACGACCCGTGGGTGGACGAGAGCGCACCGGAGACCCTCCTGCGCTCGGCGGCGCGGGCCGGCGCCCGCGCCGAGCACTACCTCTACCCCGGCGACCAGCACCTCTTCGCGGATCCCACCGGACGCGACTACGTGAAGGAGTCCGCCGACCTCCTGTGGGGACGGGTGCTGGGACTCCTGGACGACCTCGGCGACGCCTGAGACTCAGCCCGACGCACGAGGCGCGCGACGACGCGGGAGGGCCGCCCGGAGTCGGGTCTCTCACATCTGAGTACTCCCTGGGTTCAGGCCCGGCCGTTCGATACTAAGATGTATCCGGATTCCTGCACCGCGCCGGCCCGGCGCCGCCCCTCACCGCGGGCGACCCGCGGCGCGCAGCAGCCCTCTCTCACACGGAACGGACTCCTCGAACGGCATGAACCAGATGATCGGCAACACGACCTTCCGCCATCAGAACGTCGCACTCCTGGGCATCGAGGAGGCCGTGGCCCCCGTCGAGGTCACCTCCTCAGAGCTCGATGCAGAGCTGGACGACGTCCTGAAGCGGCTGGGTCTGCCGCACGGTCTGCTGGAGCGGGTCGCCGGTGTGCACACCCGCCGTCAGTGGGACACGCAGGACGGCTTCATCGCAGGCTCCGCGGAGGCCGGCCGCGCCGCGCTCGAGCAGTCCGGCATCCGCGCGGATCAGATCGGCCTCATGATCAACGGCTCCGTGTCTCGCGTGACGATGGAGCCCTCCGTCGCCGTGTCGATCCACAACGAGCTGGGCCTGGGCACCCACGCGATGAACTTCGACGTGACGAACGCGTGCCTGGGCTTCGTCAACGGCATGACGATGGCCGCGGCGATGATCGACTCCGGTCAGATCGAGTACGCGATGGTCGTCGCCGGCGAGTCGACGAACGCCCTGCGCCAGAACACCGTCAAGCACCTGCACCGCGAGGGCATCACGCGGGCGGAGTACCTCGAGGAGTTCGCGTCGCTCACGCTGGGCTCCGGCGCCGCCGCCGCGGTCCTGGGCCCGGCCGACCGCCACCCGGAGGGCCACCGCGTCAAGGGCGGCGTCACCCGTGCCGCCACCTGGAACCACCAGCTGTGCGTGGGCGGCTGGGACGGCATGCACACGGAGTCGCGCGCCCTCATGGTCAACGGCATCCAGCTGGTCGTCGACGCGTGGGAGGAGGCCGAGCAGGACGGCTGGGACTGGACGGACATGACCTCCTACGTCACCCACCAGGTGTCCTCGAGCCACACGGACGCGCTCATCAAGGCCAAGCAGCTGAAGGAGGAGAGGGTGCCCAAGACGTTCCCGTCCCTGGGCAACGTGGGCCCCGCCGCACTGCCGATCTCGCTGGCACGCGAGTCGAAGACCCTGCAGAAGGGCGACCGCGTCCTGGCCGTGGGCGTGGGCAGCGGCCTCAACGCCTCCCTCACAGAGATCGAGTGGTGATCGCCCCGTGAGCCCGCGCCTGTCCGGT
>DWZY01000345.1 GCA_019117325.1 Candidatus Brevibacterium intestinigallinarum | reverse complement strand
GCTCGCGCAAGTCGACCCCGTACGCCGCGCAGATGGCCGCTGAGTCCGCCGCGCGCCGCGCTCAGGAGCACGGCCTCAAGAAGGTCGACGTCTTCGTGAAGGGCCCGGGATCGGGCCGCGAGACCGCGATCCGCTCGCTCCAGGCCGCCGGCCTCGAGCTGGGCACGATCCAGGACGTCACCCCCACCCCGCACAACGGCTGCCGTCCGCCCAAGCGTCGGCGCGGCTGATCCTTCCCGATCGTGCTGTCGGCCGCCGGTGACCAGAGGTCGCCGGGGCCGGTCGGCACGATCGGACCGTCACCAGCCAGCGTTTCGAGCACGTCCCCCTCGCGTGCTCTCGAATGCCCGCGAACGTCATATGGCGGATGTTCGCTGAAAGGAAGCCCACGTGCTCATTGCACAGCGCCCCACGCTCACGGAAGAGGTCGTCTCCGAGCGCCGATCGCGGTTCACCATCGAACCGCTCGAGCCCGGTTTCGGCTACACCCTCGGCAACTCGATGCGTCGCACCCTTCTCTCGTCCATCCCCGGCGCCTCGGTCACGAGCGTCCGGATCGACGGAGTCCTGCACGAGTTCTCGACGGTTCCGGGGGTCAAGGAGGACGTCACCGAGTTCCTCCTCAACCTGAAGTCGCTGGTCGTCTCGTCTGAGTTCGACGAGCCCGTCGTCGCGTACCTGCGCAAGCAGGGACCGGGTGCGGTCACGGCCGAGGACATCTCCGCACCCGCCGGTGTGGAGATCCACAACCCCGAGCTGTACATCGCCACGCTCAACGACACCGGTCGGCTCGACATCGAGCTGACGGTCGAGCGCGGTCGCGGCTACGTGTCCGCAGCGCAGAACAAGAACGCGGACGCAGAGATCGGCCGGATCCCGGTCGACTCGATCTACTCGCCCGTGCTCAAGGTGTCGTACAAGGTCGAGGCCACCCGTGTCGAGCAGCGCACGGACTTCGATCGCCTCATCATCGATGTGGAGACGAAGCCGTCGATCGTCCCCCGCGATGCGCTCGCGTCTGCGGGCAAGACCCTGGTCGAGCTGTTCGGCCTGGCGCGTGAGCTCAACGTCGAGGCCGAGGGCATCGAGATCGGCCCGTCGCCGGTCGATGCCGCGATGGCCGCCGATCTGGCGCTCGCGATCGAGGACCTCGAGCTGACGGTCCGCTCGTACAACTGCCTCAAGCGCGAGGGCATCCACACCGTGGGTGAGCTCGTCGCACGCAGCGAGGCCGACCTCATGGACATCCGGAACTTCGGCCAGAAGTCGATCGACGAGGTCCGGCAGAAGCTGGGCGAGCTGGGACTGAACCTCAAGGACAGCGCCGGCGGCTTCGGCGATGCGGAGGACGCGCAGGACGACGACGCGTTCGTCGAGGACGAGCAGTACTGAGCGGCGGCCCCGCGCAGCCTTAAGAATTCCAAGGAGACAGAACAATGCCCACTCCCACCAAGGGAAACCGCCTCGGAGGCTCGCCGGCGCACGAGCGGATCATGCTCAACAACCTCGCCGCGCAGCTCTTCGAGCACAAGTCCATCACCACCACGGTGACGAAGGCCAAGCGCCTGCGTCCGGTGGCGGAGCGCCTCGTCACCTTCGCGAAGAAGGGTGACCTGGCGGCTCGTCGCCGCGTGCTGGGTGCGATCTCCGACAAGGGGATCGTCCACGAGCTCTTCACCTCGATCGCTCCGGCCGTCGCCGAGCGCCCGGGTGGCTACACCCGCATCACGAAGATCGGTCCGCGCAAGGGCGACAACGCCCCCATGGCGGTCATCGAGCTGGTGCTGGAGCCCTACTCGCCCAAGCAGGCAACGGTGAAGGAGGCCGAGCAGGCCACCGCCGCCGCTGCTGAGCCCGAGGTCGAGGAGACCGAGGTCGTCGAGGCCGAGGCCACCGAGACCGAGGCCGCTGAGGCTCCCGCTGCCGAGGCGGACGTCGTCTCCGGTGCGCAGGAGGACGAGGCTCAGGCCGAGGCCGAGGAGCCCGCAGAGGACAAGTGAGTCCCGCGTCCGCGGGCTCGTGCCCGCGGACATCGGCTCATGCATGATGCCGCCGTGATCCCCTTGAGGGTCACGGCGGCATCGTCGTTCCCGGGCTCATCGAGCCTGGGTTCATCGTGCTTGGTTCATCGTCGTTGTTCCCGGTGCTCCCGCTCAGCGCTCGACGGAAGGGCGCGGTGCGGAGCGTCGCGCTGCACGCACGAGTTCGGCGCGGATGTCCGCGATGTGCGGCAGGTGGCGGACCGCGTCGTCGCACCGGAGGACGATGCTGCGGCGGGGAACTGGGTCAACGAGCGAAACGGCGGTGAGCCCGGCCGGCAGGTCGAGCGCGGCGAGGCGGGGGAGGGGCGCCACACCCACGCCTGCCATGACCATCGCGAGGAGCCCGTAGTGATCGTCGGCGCGCGCGACGTGCTGCGGAGTGATCCCCGCCGCGCGGGCAGCCTCGTCCATGACATCGCCGGAGATGCTGCCCTCGACATCGAGGTCGAGGAGGGGCAGGTCCGCAAGCTCGGCGACCCGGACCTCGTGCCGCCCGGCGACGGGATGATCGTCCCGGACGACGAGCTGGTAGGCGTCCTCCGCGAGGACCTCCCCGTCCGCGGGCGCCAGACCGCGTCGGTGGGCTGTTCCTCCCGGCGCGCCGGACGCGGGCACCGGGGTGTCGTCACCGCCCGCGCGCACGCTGATGTCGATGTGCGGGGCGGGTCCATCGGTCCTGCGCACCGGCTCGTTCGTGAGGATGTCGAAGCGCAGGCCCGGGTGACGCGCCGTCGTCTCACTCAGCACAGCGGGGATCCACTCCTTCGCGACGGAGGAGGGGCACGCGAGGACGACGCGGGCGGCGGCCGGCGCCCGCAGACGATCGACGACGCGGTCGAGGCGCGCGGATTCGGCGAAGAGCGACTCGGACTCCTCCGCGAATCGCCGACCCGCCTCCGTGATCTCGATGCCCCGGCCGGCGCGGCGATAGAGGGGCACACCCACCGCGCGCTGGAGCGCGATGATCTGCTGGCTCACGCTGGCAGGAGCGAAGTCCAGGTTGCGCGCCGCGGCGCTGACCGATCCCGTGCTCACGACGGCCCGCCAGATGCGGAGGCGCTGGAGATCCCACATGCAAGGAGTGTAAGGCTCAACCTCACGGTCGTGAGCGAATCACTGCTGTTCCCGAAGGCTCGCGTGCGGCATCCTGGGTGAGGCCACGAGCGGGAGGGACCCGGACGGGCGGATGGAGGTGCCGGATGGCGCGCAGTGCTGGGAGCACGCGGATGGAGACCCGCGCATGACGGGCGCGGAGTACGTCGCGTTCCTGGGTGCGGTCGCGATCCTCGTCCTGACGCCGGGCCCGGACACGTTCCTCACTCTGCGGTTCGCCGCGCACCGCCTGCGCGCCGGTTTCGTGTACTCGATCGCTGCCGCGCTGGGGACCCTCGTGTGGGCCATCCTGGCGCTCACGGGCGTCGCCGCTCTCCTCCAGCGGTTCCCCGAGGTTCGCGTCGTGCTCACGTGGGCGGGCGGCGCGTTCCTCGTCTACCTGGGCGCGAAGGCGCTGCTGCACGTGCGCGCGGTGCTGCGCGCGAGCGGAGCGGGCCGCGAGACGGTGGCGGCAGAGACGGCAGACACGACTGAGCCTGTCACGATCGCGTCTGTCCCCACTGAGGCCGTGCGCACCGCAGCGGTTCCGACCGAGCCCGTGGCCGCCACCCGCGCAGCAGCCGAGGACCTCCCTGCAGAGCCCGGGCCCGTCGCCACCGGCTCCGGGGCCGCGGCGACCGAGGCTGCGCCCACCACGGCAATCGGGTTCGACACCCCCGCGCGGGTCGTCTTCCGGACCGGGATCATCTCCTCGCTCACGAATCCCAAGACGGGGCTCTTCTTCCTCGCCCTGCTGCCGCCGTTCCTGCCCCACGCGCCCAGCCTGACGGACCATCTGCTCCTGCTGCTGACCGTGGCCGCGTGCATGGGCGTCTACGGCGTGCTGCTGTCGCTGGTCGCGCGCCGGGTGGGCAGGATGCTCACGCGCGGCCGCGGGCCGCTCGTCGTCGACACCGTCGCCGGTGTGATGCTCGTGCTCCTGGGCGTGTCGATCGTCGCTCTCTGAGCCAGCAGGTCAGTCCGGCTGGGGTGCCTGCACCGCCTCGACGACGTCGTCCCACGTGCGGGAGGCCCAGACGGTGCGCGAGGGGACGAGCGCGGTGAGGGCCCGCGCCAGCGCGGAGCGGTCGAGCGGCGGGTCCATCCGGTCGACGAAGACGATGAGGCGCGGGCGGGCGAGGCCGCCCAGTTCCGCATTCACCGTCGCGATGAGATCGCGGGCAACAGCGTCACTGGGGGTGCCGTCGAGGACGACGCACGCGATGATCGTGCTGCCGGAGTTCTCGCGGTGCGCGCGCACGGCCTGGGCCCGCGCGACGAACGGGTGCTCCTCGAGCGCCCGCTCGACGGCGGGCAGCGAGATGAGCTGGCCGGAGACGGAGACGACCCGGTCCGCTCGCCCCTGGAAGTGCGGTGCGCCGTGGGCGTCCACGGTGATGAGGTCCTCGGTCGCGACAAGCGCATCCGCGGAGCCGGCCGCCCACGCGTGGTCCAGGTGCTCGGCCAGGTTGATCGAGCCGGGAGTGGGGAGCTGGAGGACCGCCTGGCCCGACCGCCCGTCCTCATCCGGTGCTGCGGATGCATCGGGGTGCTGGGTTCCTGCAGGCAAGGGGCGTGCGACGACGCGGGCGGAATCCAGCAGGGCCGTGGATCCGGTCACCAGGACGATGCCGGTCAGCTCGACCTGTCCCCAGCCGTCCGCGACCTCGCAGCCGACGGGTGCGAAGGCCCGCTCCATCCAGTCGCGCAGCGGCTCCTCGACGGGCTCGCCCGCCGTCATGAGGCGCTGGAGGGACGCTGCGCGCTCCGCGATCGACTCCTCGATCCGCCAGGACCGGAGGGTGCGCATGACGGATGGAGTCGTGATGAGGGTCGAGACGTCGAAGCGCTCGATGATGTCGAGGGTCCGCTGGTGGTCGGGGACGTCGAGCGTCCCCTCGTAGAGGACGACGGTGTCGCCGTGGAGGAGG
>DWZY01000344.1 GCA_019117325.1 Candidatus Brevibacterium intestinigallinarum | reverse complement strand
CGCTCCGACACCGTCAAGCGGTTCATCGAGGACCTGCGCTCCATCACGGCCGGCAGCTGGGAGCAGCCGGATCTGGACACCGCGGAGACCACGTTCGGGGTGCTCGCGGAGCTCATGCGCCGGTTCGCCTCGAGCGAGCACGTCGACCGCGTGTGGCGGAACCAGTGCCTGGACACGCGCCTGCACGTCACCTTCCTCGCGGAGGAGATCGACGAGTCCGGCCGGCCGCACACGGCGTACGACTCCGGTGCCGCGCTGTCCGGCGGGCAGCAGCAGAAACTGGTCGTGTTCTGCCTGGCGGCGGCGCTGCGGTACCAGCTGGCGGAGCCGGACGAGGACGTGTCCCGCTACGGCACGATCGTCCTGGACGAGGCGTTCGACAAGGCGGACACCCGGTACACGCGGATGGCGCTGGACGTGTTCGTCGCGTTCGGGTTCCACCTGGTGCTCGCGACGCCGCAGAAGCTGCTGCAGACGATCGAGCCGTACGTGGGTGCCGCGACGTCGGTCGAGAACCCCACGCGGCAGCGGTCCGTCGTGTCGACGATGGAGTGGGCGGAGGACTCCGGGGACGCTGACGTGGGTTCCGAGGTCGGTGCGGAGGTCGCCGTGGAGGTTGCCGGGGGCGCTGCTGAGATCGCCGGGGACTCGGAGGAGTCGTGATCACCGTCGCCGAGGCCCGGGTCGCCGCCGCGAAGCGGCTGCGGTCCCGCTCGGGGGAGTGGGCCGGCAGGCTCGTCGCGGACGGATCGGTGGACGAGGGCCTCGTGCTGGGGCTCAAGCCGCCCACGGAGGCGCAGGTGCTCGCGGATCGCGGTGCTGCGCAGGAATGGGCGCGGCAGTGGCGCGAGGCCGACGGCGTTCGCGGATGTGCGGTCGACTGGGAGCACCGCGCATGGTCGCGCGTGGGCGGTCAGCACGTGCCGGTGCGTGTGCGTCTGGAGGACCCCGCCGCGGTCGCGGCGTTCGCCGGTGGGAAGGATTCTGCGCTCTGGACGACCCTTGCGGTGCGGGCCGGGCAGGTGCGCGGGCGGTACGCGGCCGATGGTCGGTTCGCCGAGAGTGAGCCGGGGCAGGGCGGCGGGACGGTGTCGGGTGGCGCGCCTGCGCTGGGTGACGAGTCGACGCTGGGTGGTGCGCCAGCGCGGGGAGACGAGTCGACGCTGGGAGGTTACGACGACCTCGGCGGGGGTCTGGGCGTCAGCCTGGCCGGGGGTCTGGCGCAGGTGATGCGCAGGCACCGGGCCGCGATCGCGGCGCTGAGCGAGGCGGAATTCGCGCAGGTGCTCGACGCGGCGGCGTGGCTGGCCGCGCGTCCCGTCGAGCGGATGCGGCCGCGGCAGATGCCGCTGCGCGGTGTCGATTCGAAGTGGTTCGCCCGCCACCGGTCGCTGGTGAGCGCTCTGCATGCGGTGCTGACCGGTGGGCGGGCGCTCGACATCCTCGATCCGGAGGACCGGGTGCGGATCCGGATCCTGGGCGAGAACCGAGGGGAAGCGGTCAAGGACTGCGGAGACGCGGGCCGGGACGCGGGCGAGGCAGCCGCCAGGGACCCGCGTACGGGCGGGGACGGGCCTCGGGCTCCGTCACTGCTGGCGAACCTCACGGACCTCGCGGCTCCGGTCGAGCAGATCGCGGCGCTGCCGCTGCGGCCTCGGCTGGTGATCGTGAGCGAGAACCTCGAGTCGATGCTGGCGCTGCCGGGCTGGGACGGGGTCGTCGCAGTGCACGGATCCGGGTACGCGGTCTCCGTCATAGAGCGGATCGACTGGCTGCGGGGCGTGCCGGTCCTCTACTGGGGTGACCTCGACTCGCACGGGTTCGCGATCCTCCACCGGCTGCGCACCCACCTGCCCGCGGTCACGAGCGTCCTCATGGACGAGGAGACCCTGGTCGCTCACCGCGATCTGTGGGTGCGGGAGGAGAAGCCGCACCGCGGCGCGTTCGACACGCTGACGGGGCAGGAGGCGCGGGCGCTCGCCCGGGTGCGGACGGACGGGGACGTGCGCCTCGAACAGGAGCGGATCCCGTGGGAGGTGGCGCGGGCGCGGCTGGAGGAGGCAGTCGCGGCACTGTCCCCGTTCATGTAGCACTGGGGAACACCTCCACTCTTCGTGTAGCGCCACAGCACGTGTATCCGCGGGATTCTGTGCTGTAGCGCCACACGAAACGGAGATCGGTGCTCACGTGCACCACGAACCAGTTGCGAGCGCTGGAAGAAGCGGTCGGGCGCGCGTTCGAAGGGTGATGCTGGGCAGCGGGTCACGGCTGAATCCGCTTGAGGTGTGCGCAGCCTGAGGTGTCCACAGGGGCCCCGATCTCGCGAAAATCGGGGCCCCTGTGGACACCTCAGCGACCAGGCGGGCGCTCGTCGGACCGGAGGACGCGTGTGGGCGGGCGGGAGGACATGAAGGAGCGGGCGGATGGTCTCCCATCCGCCCGCCCACATGTGGTACGGAGCAGTCCGTCAGCCGCGCACGGCTGCGGCCTCGCGCTCCGGCTCCGGGCCGTCGGCGACGCGGCCGTCCGCGCGCTGCTCCCAGAAGTCGGCGCCCCGGATGCCCGCGACCCGCGGGTCGAAGTCCGGGTCCCTGCCCTCCTTCACCTGGCGCTCGTAATCGCGCAGCACCTTGAACACCGGCTGCTGGATGATGAGGATGCCGACGATGTTGAACCACGCCATGAGGCCCACGCCGATGTCGCCCAGCGCCCACGCGCTGCCCGCCGTCGTCACGGCGCCGTAGGCGCACGCGACGAGGATGAACAGCTGCAGGAAGCGGACGAGCACCGCGCTGACCCGACGATCGCGGACGCCGCGCAGTAGGTATTTCAGGTTCGTCTCCGCCATGTAGTAGTACGCGACGATCGTCGTGAACGCGAAGAACCCCAGGGAGATCGCGACGAAGCTGGCTCCGAACCCGGGCAGGACGGTGTCGAAGCCGGCCTGTGCGTAGGCCGGGCCCACGACCGCGCTCTCCGCCAGGCGTCCGCCGCCCTCGTAGATGGGCTCAGCGGTCTCGTCGGAACCGGGGAACACCTTGTACATGCCCGTCGACAGGATCATGAACGCGGTCGCCGTGCAGACGAAGATGGTGTCGATGTAGACCGAGCCCGCCTGGACGAGGCCCTGCTTGGCGGGGTGCGAGACCTCCGCCGCCGCAGAGGCGTGGGGTCCCGTCCCCTGACCGGCCTCGTTGGAGTAGATGCCGCGCTTGACGCCCCACTCGACGGCCGCGCCCACCATCGCACCCACGGCGGACTGCGTCGTGAAGGCGGAGGAGACGACGAGGGAGACGACGGAGCCCAGCTGGTCGATGTTGACGACCGCGACGACGATCGCGCCCAGGATGTAGAGGACGGCCATGAAGGGCACGACGTAGCCGGCGAACGTCGCGATCCGCTTGACGCCGCCCACGATGATGAAGCCCAGGGCGATGACGATCGCGAGCGCGGCGACCCACGGCGGCAGGCTCCACGCGTTCTGCATCGCGTTCGCCATTCCGTTCGCCTGGACGCCCGGCAGCATGAAGCTCATGGAGAAGACGGTCACGACGGCGAACGCCGTGGCGTACACCTTGAAGAGGCCTTTCGCCTTCGTGTGGGCGTAGGCGCGCTCGAAGTAGTAGGCCGGACCGCCGCGGTACTCGCCCGTGTCCTTGTCCTTCTCCTTGTAGATCTGGCCCAGCGTCGACTCGACGAAGCTGGTCGACGCGCCCAGGAGCGCGGAGATCCACATCCAGAGGACCGCACCGGGACCGCCGAACGCGATCGCGGTCGCGACGCCGGCGATGTTGCCGGTGCCCACGCGACCGGCCAGGGACATCGTGAGTGCCTGGAACGACGAGACGCCGTCCTCGGACTTCGTGCCGGTGAACATCTGCTTCGCGATCGCGGGGACCTGTCGGATCTGGACCACCCGTGTGCGGATGGTGAAGTAGACCCCGGCCGCCAGGCAGAGGTACACGAGGGGCGGTGCCCAGACGACTCCGTTGAGCCAGTCGATGAAAGCGGTCATCGATACTCCATCACGCATATGAAGAGCGCCACACGAGTGTGGTGGCGCTCACGAACGGAGCAATACAACCAGGCGGATAGACGCCTGTCAATCCGCGTGCGGTCGTGGCGCGTGATGGTGATTCGCGGGAGCAGATTGAGCGTTCGATCAAGGGTGTGTCGCAGGTCACGTTGATGATGCGGTTGACGTAGTGTGTCGGCAGGTTCAGCGTCAGCGTGGACGCTGGACCGACGGTGCCGGACGAGCTGTGCATCCGCGTGCGGGCTCGCATCGGACCGTCATCCTCTCCAGACGACGAAGTCGAGGTGGACATGTCAGTGCACAGTGATGTGACCGGGATTCAGGTTCGTCGCGGTCGCAGGAACCGCCCGTTGGCGCGCAGACTCGCCTCCGTCGTGTCCGCGGGCGCGGCGCTGGCGATGCTGGCCGGATGCGCCGGCAGCGCGGGTGACAGCGGCGGCGGCAGCGATGCCGGGGGAGAGGGCTTCGCCTGGGACGCCCCGCAGGAAGAGGTCGACGCCGCGGTCGCGGACCACGAGCCCGTGACGCTCACGCTGCAGGCGGGCGGTCCCACGGAGGACTCGATCTCCGGTCGACGCACGATGGACTTCATCAACGAGGTCGAGGAGCGTTCGGGCGGGAAGATCACGATCGAGCCAACCTGGGGCATGGCGATCTCCGGTTATCCCGAGGCCGTCGACGCCACGTCCGACGGTCGTGTCGACATCTCTTACGACCTGGTGTCCTACCAGCCGCAGAGGTTCCCGGAGGCGAGCGCGATCGGCGTCGCGCTGGGCACGGTCCCCTACTCCCCGATGGTCGGCGAGATGGTCGCGAACTCCGTGGCGACGGAGATGGGCTGGAACGATCAGGCCCTCCTCGACCGGTACGAGGAGGAGGGCGTCACACCACTCACCCCCATCCTGGGCAACGGTGTGTACTCGCTCAACTGCAATTCGGAGATCAACACGGCCGAAGAGCTCAAGGGCAAGCAGGTCCGTGCGGGCAGCGCCGGCCAGAACGCGGCGCTCACCGACTTCGGCGCAGTGCCCGTGAGCATGGAGTTCACCGAGGCGTATGAGGCACTCCAGCGCAATACGATCGACTGCGACCTCTCGCCCATGAGTGCGAAGGAGATCAGCGGCGTCTACCAGGCTGCATCCCATCTGGCGTACTCGACGGAGGCGAACTGGCCGCGCTTCTCCGGCACCTACGTGATCGGTCCGAAGTACGAGCAGTTGCCACTGGCGTACCAGCAGATCCTCTTCGACGCTGCAGCGACGATGACCGCCGGTTCTGCGCAGAGCTACGTCGACTCGAACTCCCAGCACGTCGAGGACATCGCCAGCGTCGATGGGACGATCGAGGAGTTCGATGACGAGTTCCAGGAGCAGATGGCCGAGGTCCTCGAGGGCCAGATCAACGCGGAGATCGAGGCGGGCAACCTTCCCGAGGGCACCATCGAGCAGGTCGACGAGCTCACGGACAAGTGGACCCAGCGTGTCGCCGACCTGGGCTTCGAGGACGGCGGCGATATGGGGGAGCTGCCCGAGTGGTACTCCGCGGACGACGACTGGTCCGCATGGGCGAAGGACCTCTGGGAGAACTCAGGAGCCCTGGACCATCGCCCCGGTGCGTGACGAGGCCGAGGGCCACCGCTGACGGCTCGGGGACCTGGTTCCCGGGCCGTCACGCAGACGCATCCCCGCGCGGACGCCCGCGCGGGAAGGCATATGCGGTCGCTGCACTCACTCCTTGACGGTGAGCGCGGGGTGCCCGCTGGCGATCGAGATCCGGTTGAACGCGTTGATGAG
>DWZY01000038.1 GCA_019117325.1 Candidatus Brevibacterium intestinigallinarum | reverse complement strand
GGCGACACCGACACCGGCTACCTGGGCGCCGCCCTGCCGCGCCTCGTGCACCACACCCTCGCGGACGACGACGCGACCGCCGCCCACACGGACGCGACCGCCGTGGACGTGCCGGACGGCGCACAGACCGTCGAGGCGAAGCTCGCTGGCGTCATCGCCTCCGTCCGCGCCCACGAGGGCGACACCGTCGCCGCCGGCGAGGTCGTCCTCGTCGTCGAATCGATGAAGATGGAGCACCCCGTCACCGTGCCCACGGGGCTGACCCTGGACCGGGTGCTCGTGGCACCGGGAGACTCGGTGGACGCCGGCCAGGTGCTCGCCTTCGGCCGGCCCGCGGACGCGACCGGTCAGGCCGCCACGGACGCCGAGGCCGGGGTCACCGAGGCCGCGGACGAGGACTGGGAGGCCGAGGTCGAGGAGATCCGCCGCCGTCACGCCTTCGCCCACGAGCACGGCGGCCCGGACAAGGTCGCCCGCCAGCACGACACCGGCCGACTCACCGCCCGCGAGCGCATCGACGCGCTCGCCGACGACGGCAGCTTCGAGGAGATCGGCCCGCTGGCCGGCTTCGGCGAGTACGACGCGGACGGCACCCTGATCCGCGTGCGCCCGTCGAACTACCTGTCCGGCACCGCGAAGATCCGCGGCCGCCGCGCCCTGCTGGGCGTCGATGACTTCAGCATCCGCGGCGGCTCCGGCGATGCCGCCGTCCACACGAAGCAGATGTTCACGGAGCAGCTGGCCGGGGAGATGCGCGTGCCCATGATCCGCGTCCTCGACGGCGCCAGCGGCGGCGGCAGCGTCAAGAAGGTCCTCACTGCGCAGGCGATGTACCTCCCGGTGAACCCGGGCTGGGACCACGTGGTCGACAACATGTCGCGCGTGCCCGTCGTCTCGATCTGCGCGGGCCCCACCGTGGGCCTCGGCGCGGCCCGCTTCGTCATGTCCCACTTCGGCGTCATGGTCCAGGGGCTGGGCCAGCTCTTCACCGCCGGCCCCCCAGTGGTCCGCGCTGCGACGGGTGAAGCGGTCGACAAGGACGGCCTGGGCGGTGAGGCGATCCACCGGACGAACGGGACCGTCGAGCGCTTCGTCCCGGACGAGGCGACCGCGTACCAAGTGGTGTCCGACTTCCTGTCCTACCTGCCGCAGTCGGTCGACGAGCTGCCGCCCGTCATCGCGAACTCGGACCCGGTCGACCGGTCGGAGGACCACCTCATCCGCGCGGTGCCGCGCAACCCGCGCCAGATCTACGCGATCGAGCCGATCCTGGACGCCGTCTTCGACGCGGGCTCCGTCTTCCGCTTCGCCGAGTACGGGGACGGCACCTACACCGCGCTGGCCCGGCTGGACGGGCATCCGGTGGGCGTCGTGACGGCGGACCCGTCGCAGGGCGCGACGCTGTCCCGCGAGGGCGCGCAGGCCGTCGAGCGGCTCGTCGACCTCTGCGAGGCCTTCCACCTCCCGCTGGTGAGCCTCACGGACCAGGCGGGCATGACCATCGGTGTGCAGGCGGAGAAGGACGCGACCATCCGTGCCGGCGCCCGCGCGATCGCCGCGATCTATCAGTCGCGGATCCCGCAGGCGGAGATCATCCTGCGCCGTGTGTACGGCGTGGGCGGTGCCGGCATCGTCAACCGCCACCGCGCGGTGCGCAGCTGGGCGTGGCCGTCCGGCGACTGGGGCTCGCTGCCGCCGCAGGGCGGGATCGAGGCCGCCTTCCGTGCGGAGCTCGACGCCCACCCGGATCCCCAGACGCGCCTGGCGGAGATCACTCGCGAGATGGAGCTGGTCTCCTCCCGCTTCCGCACGGCGGAGACCTTCAGCGTCCAGGACATCATCGACCCGCGCACCACCCGCAGGCGGCTGTGCGAGTGGGTGCGCGACGCCTACGCGGTGCTGCCGCGACTGGTGGGCGAGCCGTCCTTCAGTCTGCGACCCTGAGGACGGACTCAGAGCACCCACCGGCACCTACCAGCGGCACCCGCCCGCACCGGCACACACGACACATGACCACCCGCACGAAGGAGTGACGGCATGACCACGGAGACGACCACGCAGTTGGAAGCGCTGCTGACGGCGGACGGCACGACGCTGCCGGAGCGGCTGGACCACTGGGCGCAGGCCACCCCGCAGGCGATCTGCCTGTACGACGGGGAGACGGACCGCGAGTACACGTACGCGGAGTTCGGCGCGCTCACCGACGCGGTCGCCGGCAGCCTCGCACGCTGGGGGATCGTCCCCGGCGACCGGATCTCCGTCTTCACGACGAACAGCCTGCTCGCCGCGACCCTCATGTTCGCCTGCTGGAAGGCCGGCGCGATCTACGCCCCGGTCAACTTCTCGTACCGCGGCCGCCTCCTGTCGTACCAACTGCGCGACACCTCCCCGCGGCTCCTCGTGACGGACGCGGAGCTCGTCGAGCGGATCCCCGAGGTCGCGGGTGACCTCGCGGACGACGCGGCCCTGAGCGTCGCGGTGTTCGAGGACGACGCCGAGGCCCCGGTCGGCGGACTGCCCCGCGTCCCCTGGTCCGCGCTGACGCAGCAGGCTCCGCGCCCGGACGTCACGATCGGCCCGGCTGATCCTGCGAACATCGTCTACACCTCCGGCACGACTGGCCCGGCCAAGGGCGTGCTCCAGCCGCACCTGTGGATCAATCAGTACACCTACGGCCTGCGCTCCCTCATCGACTCCCGCGACGTCGTCTACAACGACCTGCCGATGTACCACGTGGGCGGTGCCTTCGCGAATGTCGGACGGGCGATCTGGAAGGGTGCCGAGGCGGCGATCTGGAACAGGTTCTCGCCGTCGGAGTTCTGGTCGCGGATCGAGCGCCGCGGTGCGACCGCCGCGATCCTGCTGGACGTCATGATCCCGTGGCTCATGAAGGCACCGGAGTCAGAGGCGGACCGCGCGAACACGCTCAGCAAGGTCCACATGCAGCCGCTGCCGCTGCACCACGCGGCGGTCGCTCAGCGGTTCGGATTCGACGCAGTGAGTGCGGGCTTCGGCCAGACGGAGTCCGGCGGTCCGCTCAAGATCGTCATGCTCGAGACCGCAGAGGGCGAGGGCACACCGGAGCATCTGCGCAAGGGCCTCCTGGGCGACGAGCTCACGGCCGCCTGTCAGGAGCGCGGGTTCAGCGTCGTCGACGGCACGACCGTGACGGAGAAGGGCGCGATGGGCTATCCCAGCCACTTCGTCGAGGCGATGATCGTCGATGAGTCCGACGCCGAATGCCCCCGCGGCGTGCCCGGCGAGCTGGTCGTGCGACCCAAGATCTCGCACATCATGATGACGGAGTACATCGGGAAGCCGGAGGCGACCGCGACGGCGTGGCGCGGCGGCTGGTTCCACACGGGCGACTCCGCGCTGCAGAACCCGGACGGCTCCTTCCGATTCGTCGACCGGATGGGCGACCGGATCCGCGTGAAGGGCGAGAACCTGTCGTCCTTCCAGGTCGAGGACCTCCTGAACGGCCACCCGGACGTGCAGATGACGGCGGTCTTCGCCATCCCCAGCAGCGAGGGCAGCGAGGACGACATCGTCGCGTACGTGGTCCTCGTCGAGGGCTCCCGGACGACGGAGGACGACCTGCACGGGTTCGCGCAGGAGCAGATGCCCAAGTTCATGCGGCCGGCGCACATCCGCATCGTCGCGGACATCCCGCGCACGCCCACCAACAAGATCGAGAAGTACAAGCTCAAGCAGGACTTCACCGCGCAGACTGCGTAGCAGTCGGTCGGAACCGCGCGGCGGGCGTTCCGGGGTGTGCAATGATGCCACGACCCGGCGAGTATGAATGTGCGCGAGCAGAGGAGGCCCGATGGCTGCACAGCCCATCCGCGATGTCGACTGGACGGCGGCGAGGGACATCCGCAGGGAGCTCGAGTCGGACACGAAGGACGCCCTCATCGCTGCGGCGCGGCAGGTCTTCTCGACGAAGGGCTACGCCTCCGCGACGATCGCGAACATCGCGGCGGCGGCAGAGGTCTCGCGTCCTACCTTCTACGTGTACTTCGCGACGAAGGCAGAGGTGTTCCGCGTGGTCGCCTCACGGCTGCGCGACGAGCTCCTCGACGCGCACCACCACCCCCGCTCTGTCGCAGATGATCCGGTGCTGCTCTCTCGCGCCTCCGTCGAGGCATTCGTCGACCTCTACGTCGACAACCTCGAGCTGCTGGACGAGGTCGACAAGCGATCTGCGGTGGACCCGACGGTCGCCGGGATGTACGACGACATGGTGGGCAAACCCATGCGCCGCACGCACCGGTACATCACCCGGCTGCGCGAGGCGGGAGTCGCACACCCGCTGGTCGAGGACGAGTACGCCGCGCATCTCATGCGCACCGTGAACATCGACGCCGCCGGCGAGATCCGGAAGCACCCGCACCTGCGCAGCTTCCACATCGACCAGGCGACGCGGGTCTACCTCGCGATGATCGGCTACACCGGTGACATGTCCTCCCTGAGCATGTCCCGCACGGACCCGCCGCGCGCGGAGGACTCCCCAGCGGACGATGCGGAGACTGCGGACGACGCCGCGGACACAGACGACGCCGAGGTCGTGGCCGGCTGAGCGGTCGCGCGGACCGCGCACGCACAGACGAGGAGCCCCGAGCACATGCTCGGGGCTCCTCCGTCGTGACAGGGACGGTCCGTCACTTGCGGCGCTTGGGGTCCAGCCAGTCCTGGGCCTCGTCGGCCATGATGTTCGCGGCGAAGACCATGAGCGCGATCGCGATGCCGGGGACCAGGATCGCCAGGGGCGCCTGACTCATGAAGGAGTAGGCCCGCGATAGGACCGAGCCCCACGAGGAGCCGGGAGCCTGCACGCCCAGCTGCAGGAAGCTCAGACTGGCCTCTGCCAGCATCGCGTGGCCGAAGATCACGGAGGTCTGCACGATGACCGGCTGGATCATGTTCGGCACGATGTGCGGCAGGATGAGACCGCGGAAGCCCTTCGCGCCGTAGGACCGTGCGGCCTCCACGTAGGTCATCTCCTTGACGCTCAGCGTCTGGGCACGGGCCAGGCGGGCGATCGCCGGGGCCAGCACGATGCCCACGGCGAACATCGCGTTCCTCAGGCCGATGCCCATCGATGCGGTGACGCCGATGGCCAGGACGATCGCGGGGAAGGCGAGGAACGCGTCGACGACGCGCATGAGGATGGTGTCGACCCAGCCGCCGAAGTAGCCGGCCGCGATCCCCACGGGCAGGCCCAGCACCAGGGCCACGAGGACGGCGAAGAGCGAGGCGGCGATCGTCGCCTGCCCGCCGGCGATCATGCGGGACAGGATGTCCCGGCCCAG
>DWZY01000343.1 GCA_019117325.1 Candidatus Brevibacterium intestinigallinarum | reverse complement strand
CCGATCTGAGAACGCCTCCCGCTGCTCGTCCGTGATCGTCGCGTTGAACCCGCGCTTCCCCTTGCCGTAGTCGAACTCCGCGAGGATCTCGCGGGTGTCCTCGTCCTCCCGCCGCAGGCGCTCGGTGATGTCGGACAGGCGCTTGACGAGCGGCTGCGGATCGATCCCATGCTTCTCGTTGTGCGCGATCTGCACGGCACGGCGGCGGTCCGTCTCGTCGATCGCCTCGCGCATCGAGCGGGTGATCGTGTCCGCGTACATGTGGACCTCGCCGTTGACGTTGCGCGCGGCGCGGCCGATCGTCTGGATGAGGGAGGTCGCGGACCGGAGGAATCCCTCCTTGTCCGCGTCGAGGATGGAGACGAGCGAGACCTCCGGCAGGTCGAGGCCCTCGCGCAGCAGGTTGATGCCCACGAGCACATCGAACTCCCCCGCGCGCAGCTCGCTCAGCAGCTCGACGCGCCGCAGGGTGTCGACGTCGGAGTGCAGGTACTCGACGCGCACGTCGTGCTCGAGCAGGTAGTCGGTGAGGTCCTCGGCCATCCTCTTCGTGAGCGTCGTGACGAGCACGCGCTCGTTCCGCTCGACGCGAACTCGGATCTGCTCGAGCAGGTCGTCGATCTGGCCGCGGGTGGGCTTCACCTCGACGCGCGGGTCGACGAGGCCCGTGGGCCGGATGATCTGCTGCACCGTCCCGTTGGCCCGCTCCAGCTCGAAGTCGCCCGGGGTCGCGGACAGGTAGACGGTCTGGCCGATCCGGTCGAGGAACTCGCTGAACCGCAGCGGCCGGTTGTCGAGGGCGCTGGGCAGCCGGAATCCGTGGTCCACGAGCGTGCGCTTGCGGGACATGTCGCCCTCGTACATGCCTCCGATCTGCGGGACCGTCACGTGGGACTCGTCGATGACGAGGAGGAAGTCCTCCGGGAAGTAGTCCAGCAGGCAGTTGGGCGCCGTCCCCGCTGCACGGCCGTCGATGTGTCGTGAGTAGTTCTCGATGCCGGAGGTGAACCCCATCGACCGCATCATCTCGAGGTCGTAGGTGGTCCGCATCTTGAGGCGCTGGGCCTCCAGCAGCTTGTTCTGGCCCTCAAGCTCCTCGAGCCTCTCCTGGAGCTCCTGCTCGATGTCCGTGATCGCGCGGCCCATCCGCTGATCGCCCGCCACGTAGTGGCTGGCCGGGAAGATGTGGACGACCTCCTCCTCGCGGACGATCTCACCGGTGAGGGGGTGCAGGGTGAAGAGGGACTCGATCTCGTCGCCGAAGAACTCGATGCGGAGCGCGAGCTCCTCGTACTGCGGGATGATCTCGACCGTATCGCCGCGGACGCGGAATGTGCCGCGGGTGAAGGCCACGTCGTTGCGCGTGTACTGCATCGACACGAACCGCTTGAGCAGCTCGTCGCGGTCCAGCTCCTGCCCCACGCTGAGCGAGACCATCCGGTCGACGTACTCCTCCGGCGTGCCGAGGCCGTAGATGCAGCTGACCGTCGACACGACGACGACGTCGCGGCGGGTCAGGAGGGCGTTGGTCGCGGAGTGCCGCAGACGCTCCACCTCGTCGTTGATCGACGAGTCCTTCTCGATGAACGTGTCCGTCTGCGGAACGTACGCCTCCGGCTGGTAGTAGTCGTAGTAGGACACGAAGTACTCGACCGCGTTATGCGGCAGCAGCTGCCGGAACTCGTTCGCCAGCTGGGCGGCGAGCGTCTTGTTGTGCGCCATGACGAGGGTGGGCCGCTGCACCTGCTCGATGAGCCAGGCGGTCGTCGCGGACTTGCCGGTGCCCGTGGCGCCCAGCAGGACGACGTCCTTCTCCCCCCGGTCCAGGCGCGCGGTCATGTCCGCGATCGCCGCGGGCTGGTCCCCCGACGGCGAGTAGTCGGACACGACCTCGAACGGAGCGACTGAGCGGACGATGTCGGGGCGATGCCCCACCAGCGGGACAGGCCTGCGGGGCGCATCCTGTGGTCGGGTGTCCTGGTGCTGCGCGTTCATGTCCTCACGATAGCGCGGGGCACGGACGCAGCGTCAGCCCCGCCCGATCCGTCCTGCGGGGCCTAGACTCGGGACCGACAGTGTGAACGCGGGAAAGGATGACGATGACAGCGATCTCGAAGGCACAGGCAGTGTGGCGCGGCACGCTCCCGGAGGGCAGCGGCACGGTCTCGCTCGACAGTTCGGGCGCGGGCCCCCTGCCCGTCTCGTGGGAGGCGCGCGCAGAGGGGACCGGCACGGCGACGACCCCCGAGGAGCTCATCGGCGCTGCGCACGCCGCCTGTTTCTCGATGGCGCTGGCGAACGCGCTCTCCTCGCACGGCACCCCGCCCGAGGAGCTCTCGACGGGAGCGGACGTCTCGTTCTCCCCCGCGGACGGGATCACGGGGATCCACCTCTACGTCGTGGGCTCCGTCCCCGACCTCAGCGAGGCCGACTTCCAGACCATCGCGCAACGGGCGAAGAAGGACTGCCCGGTCTCCCGCGCCCTCAAGGGCGTGTCGATCGATCTGAGCGTCTCGCTGCGCTGAGACTCACGCGCCCGTGAGGGCGACGGTCGCAGGGCGGCCGGGATCCGCAGAGAGGTACAGGCCGGTCCCGCCGTCCTGCGCATAGCCCGCGTCGCGCAGGACGCCGTGGATCCGCGCGGACTCGGAGCCCTCGGGAGCGTGCAGGTCGATCGCGACGCCGGCGGGAGACACGGCCGCCGAGGCCGTCACCGTGATCCCGGCCCGGCGCGCCGCCCGCTCGAGTCGGCTCACGAGCCGGTCGCCGGCAGCCGCCTGCGCCTCCGCGCTCGCGTCTTCCGCAGTGAGCGGCAGCGGCTCCGCCGGAACACCGGCCTCGCGATTGCGGCGGAAGGGCTCGATCCGCGCGTCCCACACCGCGGCGAACTGCTCCTCGAGGCGATCCCGCGCTCCCGCGTTGTCGAGGCGGACGTCGCACGCGCGCAGCCGCTGGGCATCCGTCGCCTGCGCCCGGATCCGACGGATCGCGTCCTCGCGCTCGAGGCCGCGCAGCGTCGTGAGGCGCTCGAGGCGGATCTCCTCGGGCACATCGACGAGCAGGCTCAGGTGGTAGTTCCCGGTCAGTCCGTTCTCCACGAGGAGGGGAATGTCGTGGACGACGATCGGGCGATCTGCCAGGTCCTTGAGCCGCTGGGCCGTCCGCGCCTCGATCGCCGGGTGCATGATCCGGTTGAGGACCGCTGTCTGCTCCGGGGACGCGAAGGCCAGTCCGGCCAGCGCGGGACGGTCGAGTGCGCCCCCCGGCGTGAGGACCTCCTCGCCGAACGCATCGCGCAGTGCGGCGAGGGCGGGCTCGCCCGGCTCGACGACCTCGCGGGCGATCCGGTCCGCATCGATGATGCCGGCGCCGCGGTCCGCGCAGAGAGCGGCGACGGTCGACTTCCCCGCTCCGATCCCTCCGGTGAGCCCCAGGAACAGCGGTCCGGCCACGGTGTGCGTGTCTGTCATGTCCTCACCCTACTGCGCGCAGGTCGATGAGCCACGTGTCCTCGATCTGCTGGGCCCGGGCGCCCGGAGTCCGCGCGAGCGCCTCGGCGAGGTCACCCGCCGGCAGGTCCAGCAGCGGCGCGCCCACGGGGATGAGGATGAACTCCGTGCCGCCGGCCCGGATGGCGCCCACAGCAGACGCGACCTCGGATTCCGGCAAGTCATCTGCGGAGTCCGCCTCGGTCTCCCGCAACAGGACGTCGAGGGGATCGAGCAGCGACTGGTAGATGACGTCGTTGTCGTCGGTGCTGCCGATGAAGTAGCCGCCGGTCTCCCGGTAGTGCATCCCGGCGGCGGCCTGCCAGGCCATCGCCTGCGCGTACGCGGGCTCCGCGACCGCTCGCGGTGCGGGCAGCGCCTTGACGACCGCGCCCTGCGGCAGTGCGTCCTCGAGTGCGCCGGAGGAGATCGCCGCGGGGATGTGCAGGGGTCGCGACGGCACGTCCGTCGGAGCGATGAGCACGGCGACCGCTGTCACCGCCACGACGGGCGCGACCGCGGATCGCACCGGACGGCGCAGCGCGTGATGCAGGAGGACCGCGGTGAGGCCGCTCAGCGCCAGTGTCACGTGGACGGACAGCCGCATCGGGAGGATGTTGTGGAGGATCGGCAGGTGCTCGACGAGCCGGAACGGGCCCGGCAGCGGCAGGGGGTGCCCCAGCACCGTCAGCGGTGAGCCCATCGACAGGAGCCACACGCCCGCGCCCGTGAGGCCGAGGACTCGCACGAGCAGGCCGTGGCGCGGACTGCGCCAGTGGCGCACCAGCGCGTACGCGCCCACGACGAGCCACACGAGCGACACGTAGCCGCCCACCTCGGCCGGGTCGATGCCCATCGCGCGCGGGATCTCCGGTCCCGCGCCGGCCAGAGCCGTGTGCTGGGACGGCGTCACGAGGTCTGCCAGGTCGTTGTTCCACACCCCGTGGGGCCGGAGCGCGGCGCGCGGTGCCCCAGTCCCCAGGAGCATCGTCGTGAGCAGCGGAGCCGCGAGCAGCAGCGCGGTGACGACCGCGGCGGCCGAGGATGCGAGCAGGGGCACGAGCCGCGGGAGGAGGCGGCCGCGCAGGACCACGACG
>DWZY01000342.1 GCA_019117325.1 Candidatus Brevibacterium intestinigallinarum | reverse complement strand
GCGCTCGACGAAGTCCTCCTCGCGGTAGTTGATGACCGCGTCAGCGCCCAGCTCGCGGCAGAAGTCGCCCTTGCGCTGGCTGCCGACCGTCACGGCGACGCGGGCCCCGTGGGCCTTCGCCATCTGGATCGCGGCGGTGCCGATCCCGGAGCCGCCGCCGTGGACCAGCAGCCACTCGCCGGGCTTGAGGCCCGCACCCGTGAAGACGTTGGAGTGGACGGTGCAGAGGACCTCGGGCAGGGCCGCGGCCTGCTCGAGCGGGACGTCATCCGGCACGGGCAGGAGCTGGCCGGCGGGGACCTCGACCTGCTCCGCGTAGCCGCCCTCGGTCAGGAGTGCCGCAACGCGGTCGCCCGCGGACCAGCCGGTGACACCCTCGCCCACGTGCGCGATCGTGCCTGAGACCTCGAGTCCCGGCACCTCGTGCTCCGTGTTCGCACCGGCGGGCGGGTTGTAGTGGCCCTGGCGCTGCAGGAGGTCCGCCCGGTTGATGCCCGCGGTGTGGACGTCGACGACCACGGACCCCGGCCTCGCCTGCGGTGCTGGGATCTCGGAGACGGTCAGGACGTCGGGGGCACCGTGCTCGGTGAGGGTGATCGCTCGCATGGCACCACTCTACGACCCGGTGACGACGGCCTCGGGAGGGGTCGGGGCCGGGGGAGTGGCCACGGCCTCGGGAACCAGCCCCGGCCTCGGGAGTGGGCCGCTCAGACGAACAGGCGGAACAGCGGGGAGTCCTGGCTCACCCGCTCGATCTGCAGCGGAGACTCGTCCATGCGCTCGAGCAGACCGCCCAGGTCGGAGGGCTGGCCCAGGGTGATGCCCACGAACGCGGGGCCCGTCTCGCGATCGGAGCGCTTGACGTACTCGAACATCGCGATGTCGTCGTCCGGGCCCAGCACCTCGTTGAGGAAGCGGCGCAGGGCGCCGGGCTCCTGCGGGAAGTCGACGATGAAGTAGTGCTTGATGCCCTCGTGGACGAGCGAGCGCTCCAGGACCTCCGGGTAGCGGCTGATGTCGTTGTTGCCGCCGCTCACCAGGCAGACCGCGGTGGAGCCCGGCGCCAGCGTGACGGGAGCGTCGGACCCGGTGGGGCCCACGGCGGCCGAGGCCAGCGCGCCGGCGGGCTCCGCGATGATGCCCTCGACCTGGTAGAGGTCCAGCATCTCTGTCGCGGCACGTCCCTCCGGCACCGTGAAGAGCGGGATGTCGTGCTGGGACAGCAGCTCGTACGTGATGTCACCTGCGCGGCGCACCGCGGCGCCGTCCGCGAAGGAATCGATGTTGCTGAGCGTGACGGGGCGACCCGCCGCCATCGCCGCCATCATCGACGCAGCACCCGCGGGCTCGACGCCCACGACTGTCGTCGATGGCATGTGGACGGAGGCGTAGGCGACGACGCCCGCCAGCAGTCCGCCGCCGCCCACGGGCACGACGATGACGTCCGGGTCCTGGGGCAGCTGGTTGTGGATCTCCTGCGCGATGGTGCCCTGTCCGGCGATGGTCAGCGGATCGTCGAACGCGGACACGACGAGTGCGTTCGTCACCTGTGCGTGCCGCTTGGCCAGGTCGGATGCGTCGTCGTAGGTGGAACCCTCGATGACGACCTCGACGCGGCGGCCACCGAAGTGGCGGATCCGCTCGATCTTCTGCCGCGGCGTCGTCTTGGGGACGAAGATCGTCCCGGACACGCCCAGCGCGGCGCAGGCCACGGCGAAGCCCTGCGCGTGGTTGCCGGCGGAGGCGCACACGACTCCGCGCCGGCGCTCCTCGTCGGAGAGCTGGAGGAGGAAGTTGAACGCGCCCCGGATCTTGTACGACCGCACCGGCTGCAGGTCCTCGCGCTTGAGGTAGACCTGGGCCCCGGTCGCCGAGGACAGCCGCTCGGAGATGTGCAGGGGCGTCGTGATGATCTCGTCCGCGATTCGCGTCGAAGCAGCCTCGACGTCTTCAGCGGTGGGCAGGGTCCTGCGGGGCTTCTCTTGGATCAACACCCCTCAATTGTGCCCCTTCCCCCGGCCAGTCCGCGCGTCACCCCACTGCGGGATCACGATTGGCTAGAGTCGGAGCACGCGCGCATCGCCGCACAGGCGCGTGCAACCGGACACCGGATGACAGCACCGGCAGACAGAACCGGCAGACGAGAAGCGGAGGGACCCGCGCATGGCCATCAGCAGCGACCTGGAGCACCTGCTCGTCCGCTGGCTGCCGCGGCAGCGCTGGATGCCGGGCCTGGGCGTGCCGGCCGGCGCAGAGCCGGACATCACGCCGCAGTCGGTCGTGCGGATCGCCGAGGTCGCTGACCCGCACGCGGGCACAGTCCAGTGCCTGCTCGTGGTCCTGGCGGTCCGCGGTCCCGCTCGCCGGACCCGCCTGTGCGTGCCCCTGACGGTCCGCACGGTCGAGGACCACGCGCTGCGCCCGCACCTCCTCGGCACGGTCGATGACCTGCTGCTGGGCCGCACGTTCGTCTACGACGGCGCCGCGGACCCCGTCTTCGTGCTGGCGCTGGCGGACGCGATCCGCGACTCCCGCTCCAGCGCGGTCGAGGGCTTCGTCACGCAGCGGGCCGGGGATGAGCTGCCCGCAGTCCCGCCGGGCACGGCCACTCCCGAGCCCGCGGTCCCCACCGCTCCCGAGGCCGCTGCGGGCTCCGATGAGGCCACCGGTTCCAGCGATCTCACCACCGCAGACGAGGCTGCTGCCGCAGACGATGCCTCGGCCGCGGGCGACGACGTCTCTGCTGACGCCGGTGACGACGGCACAGGCCTCATCGCCCGCGCCGCGCAGCACTCCTTCCGCAGCGAGGAGGGGCTCACAGGCGAGTCGCGCGTGGAGATCGAGGGACCCGATGGGGACGTCGCACTCACCGTCCTGCGCGAGGTCGGGGCGGAGAACCCGCCGGCCGTGCGCTACCCGCTGGCGCTCACCGCGCGGGACTCGACGACGATCCACCCGGTCATCGGCTGGGCGCGCACCCGCTGGTACGACGACGCGGACCTCGCGACCGTCACCTCGCCCTTCGCCGTCCTCGCCCACGCCCTGCCGAACGGGCGCCGCGCCTGGCGGTCCGCGGTGGAGAAGGCGCTCGACGTCGATTCCGGATCCGTCGGGTCGTTCAGTCGTCAGGCCTCCGTCCTGGGATCGACCGCCGGACGCCTGCACATGGAGCTCGCCGGCGAGTTCGGCACCGTGCGCAGTGAGGGCGACCCCACGACGCGCCTCGTGACGAAATGGCGCGACCGGATCGACTGGGCGCTGCGCAGCGCTCCCGCGGCACTCGCACCGCACGAGGAGCGCCTGCGCGCACACGGCGAGGCGCTCGCGGACCTCGACAGCATCGGGCTGCTGCAGCGGATCCACGGTGAGCTGACCCTCGATCACGTGACGGTCGGCACCGCGGAGGGCCCTCGCATCATCGGGTTCGGAGTGGGACGCGACGAGCCGCGCCCGGTGGAGCTCGACCTCGTCGCACTGGTGCGGAGCACCGCCTACGCGTCGGGCTTCGCCTGGCTGCAGCGGCACGCGGACAGCGACACCGCGCAGGACGGACTGCGCGCGCTCGCGACGACAGGCCTGGAGCGGCAGCTGCGCGAGGACTTCCTCGAGTCGCCGGAGCACCTCTGGTTCCGGCGGACCATCAATTCCCTGCTGTCGGGCTACTCGCACGCCCGGGGGACGACGACCGCGCTGACGGATCCGCTGCTGCGCGCAGCGCTCATCGACCGGCTGCTGGTCGAGACGGTCACCGAGCTGCGGAACCGCCCGGCCTGGCTCATCCTGCCGCTGGCCGCGCTGGCGGAGATCCTGGGAGAGGACCAGAAGGAGGAGCATCCGGCCGAGGTTCCCGAGGAGCACGCGGACTCGCTCCACGTCGACCCGGACACGGAGGACGACTCCCGGATCGTGCCCGGCGCGGACGTCCTGCCGCGCGACGCGGGCTTCGTCGACGACCACGACCGGCCGGACCCGGAGTTCACGGCCGCGGCCCTGCTCGTCGCGGACGGCGAGGGAGCTGGCGAATCCGACATCGACGAGACCGTCGAAGCCGAGGACGATGCTGAGGCCCAGGACCTGATCGAGTCCGAGGACGAGTCGGACGATCCTGCGGCCGCGTCGGCTGACGGCGATACCTCAGCCGAGGTGGAGGACCCCGTCGAAGAGCTGGCCGAGGACCAGGCCGAGGAGGACCTCCCGGCCACGGATCAGGCTGAGACGGAAGAGCCAGCCGAGGATCCCGTCGCGGAGACCCCGGCTCCTGTTCCCGCTGACCCGACGGTTCCACCCCGTCCCGTGCACAGCCCGGGGCTGGAGCCCCACAGCACCGCTGACCTCGACGAGGACGCGGGCGACCTCGACGAGGATGGTGCCGGAATCGAGGAGACGGACGCCGACGTCGCCCCGCGCAGCGCCCGCGACAGCCGCTGATCGAGCGAAGCGCTCAGGGCTGGCCGTGAGGCTGGTGCCCCTGGGGACCCGGAGGCCGGAGCGAGCCGGGATGTCCGATTCTTCGCCGCCCTTCTGATATCAGTATGATCAGGAGGCCCGATCGAAAAGTGCGCGACCGCGCCGGTGACCATGGAAGGCGTGATGTCGAAGCGTTCCGATTGGCGGCGCACGCTGCCGCGCTGCATCCTGGCCGGAGATGTCGCGGTCATCGCTCTCACGATGCTCAGCGCTCATTCCATTCGCTTCGGAACGAACGACCCGCGACTGGCCAATGCGGCCGACATCCCCTACTGGCTGGTGGGCGTCATCATCGGAGTGCTGTGGCTCCTGGTGCTGTGGGTCTGGCGTGCGTGGTAGATCCGGGTCGTCGGGTCCGGCGTCCTCGAGTACCGCCGAGTCGTCAACGCGACACTCGCGCTGTT
>DWZY01000341.1 GCA_019117325.1 Candidatus Brevibacterium intestinigallinarum | reverse complement strand
GCCCCGCCGAGGAGAGGACCGATGCAGCAGCCCACCGAACCCCGCACCGAGCAGATGTCGCGCCGAAGCGCGAGGCACCACGCCCCGCACCAGCCGGGCTGGGCGCCGGTGTTCAGTCTGATCATCTTCGGTCTGGTGCTGACCGCGTCGCTCACGATCGACGGCTTCTCCGATGCCTCGCCGGATCCCGGCATCGCGCTGGTGGCCGCAGGATTCATGCTCTGTTTGGGCGTCGCGAACCTGCTCGATCCCGCCGCCCGACGACTCGTCGCCGGCGTGCGCATCGGTGGCTACGTGATGGCCCTGCTCGGCCTGGTGCTGCAGTTCGTGGGCTGATCTCAGCCTCGCGGGGCGATCCGACCCCGCGCTCAGTCCTGCTTGAACTCCAGCACCCGCTCCTGACCCTCGCCGTTGGTCGCCCAGGAGGGATCGCCGGGCATGACCGCGAGCGGATCCCGTTCCCGGGGGCTGCGGCTCACGTCCGGTGCGGCCAGGCTGCGGCGCAGGGCCTCGTCGATCGTCACCCGCGCCGCATGGCCGTCCGGCAGCAGCTCGGAGAGCCACCGCTCGTCCCGCGCGACCATGTCCTCGCGCAGGCTCTCCATCAGCGCGGTGACCGTGGGGGCGGGGATGTCGGAGAGCCACGATCCCACCGCCGTGACCAGGGCCTGGGGCATCACCGGGACCGAGAACCCGGGCCGCTCCTGGTCCGTGAGCTCGAGGACCTTCTGGACGAGCTGTGGGTAGGCGATGATTTCGCCCCCGCCGATGTCGTACACGCCGTGGGCGCTCTCGGTGGTCACGGCGGCCCGGATCGCGGCGACGGCGTCGACCACGGCGATCGGCTCGACCAGATGGTCCATCCAGTCCGGGAACACAGTGATCGGGAGGCGGTGGGCCAGCTGCGTCATCAGCTCGAAGCTGGTCGAGGCCGCGCCGAGCACCACTGCGGCCCGCAGGCCCACGAAGCGGCACCGGGCCGCGGAGAGCTCCTCCTCGACCTCGAGACGGGAGGCCAGGTGCTCGGAGAGCTCCTCGCGGGGGATGTCCGGGATGATGCCCGAGAGGTAGACCAGCGCCTTCACCTCGGACGCGTCGACGGCGGCGCGCACGCGCCGCGCGGCGGCGCGATCCACCTCCCGGAAGTCCTCTCCTCCCATGCCGTGGACCAGGTAGACCACCGCCTCCAGCGCCGGGTCCGCGGCGATCGCGGCACGCACGGAGTCGTCCCCGGTCGCATCCAACTCGACCCTGTCGACGACGTCGCTCCACCAGAAGGCATCGAGCTTGTGGAGGTTCCGGGCCCCGGCGACCACCTGGTGCCCGTCCTCCAGCAGTGCGGGGATCAGCCGGCTCCCCACATACCCCCCGGCTCCGATGACGAGAACGCGCATGAGCTACCTCCGTGTCCGTGCTCCCGTGCCGCGAGCCGTGCCTCAGGTGTATATGAGCCGGCGCTCTCGAGCAAGACCCGGCTCGCCCCGGCGCGGGGAGCGGCCTCGTACGCTAGGCGCATGAGCCCCGATCGTGCCGCCTCCCGTCCCGGCGCGTGGTGGGTGGCCGGCCTCGCCGTCGTGGTGGCTGCGCCGCTCCTGGCCGCGTCGCTGCGCGCCGAGGGCGGGGGGCCGGGGACCGTCGCCGGCTGGGCACTGGGAATCGCCCTGACCTGGACCGTCGGCGGGCTGCTGATCATGCGCCTGGCGCCTTCGGATCTCGCCGGCCGGGCCCCGGGGCGCGCACCGAAGGTCGCGGTGGCCGCCGCGGGCGTCGGCCTGGCCGCGGCCTCGCTGGCGGGCGGTCTGGTCCTGGCCGGTGTCCCGGCCACTGCCCCGTGGGTGGCCGGCCCCGTCGCCGCAGCGGCCGACGGGCGGTGGGGTGTGCTCGCAGTCGCGCTGGTGGCGGGCGCCGCTGAAGAGGTGTTCTTCCGCGGCGCGCTGCCTCGGCTGCTCACCGGCTCGGCCCGCTGGGTGGTCCCGACCGCGGTGTACGCCCTCGTCACGCTGTGCACCGGCAGCCCTGCTCTCGCGGTGATGGCCCTCCTGCTGGGACCGGTGGCGATGTGGGCCCGCGAGACCTCCGGCTCACTCGCCGGGGCGCTCTTCGTCCACGCCCTCTGGACGCTCACCATGGTGGGACTGTTCCCCGCCGTCCTCGTCCGTGTCGGCATCGCGGGCTGAGGCGTCCAGCCGCTCGAGTCGAGCGAGTCGATCCTCGGCCTGACGGCGGCGCTCGTCCTCGGGGCGCTCCCACCATGCGGGGCCGCGCTCTCCGAGGCCTTCCTTCGCGAGCTGGACGCGGTCTCGAGCTGAGCGGACGCTCGCCGGGTCGTCGTCGCGGCCGGCGCGCCCGACCTGGGAGCGGGCTCTGCCCAGATGGCTCTTCAGCGCCCGGACCACGTCGGCGTCCAGCGCCGGGTCCGTGCGTCGCCATCTCCGTCCCCGGATGACCAGGTAACGGTCGTCGTCGTCCGTATCGTCCACGTCAGGCCTCGCCTCGTCGCTGCGGTTCATCCCACCCACTCCAGGAACTCCTCCGCCGTGATCACCGGCTTCTCCCACCTCGCCGCGTTCTTGGCCTTGGTCGACTGCGAGCCGGCCTCGGCGA
>DWZY01000340.1 GCA_019117325.1 Candidatus Brevibacterium intestinigallinarum | reverse complement strand
ACCCAGCCCAGCACGGAGGTGCCGTCGTCGCCCTCACCGGGGGCGGCCGCGCCCACGACCAGCCCCACCTTGCCCCACAGGCCCGAGGTCGGGGGCAGACCCACGAGGGAGAACAGTCCCAGCACCACGAGCACGGCGGTCGCCTTCTCACGCGAGGCCAGCCCGGACAGCTTCCGGTAGAGGCCGGTGCCGTAGACCTGCTCGACCGCACCGAAGACCAGCAGCAGGCCCGCCATCGTGATGATGTGGTGCACCGTGTAGAAGACACCGGCCTGGACCGCGACGGAGGTGAGCAGGACCGCGCCGATGAGGATGTGGCCGATGCCGGAGGTCATCTGGAACGCGAGCGCGTTGCGCACACGGTCTTCCGCCATGCCGGACAGCGAGCCGATGAGGATCGTCAGGACCGCGATGACCGCCAGCGCCCACGCCCACGCCGGCGGCTCGCCGAAGATCGTGCCGTAGATCCGGAAGATCGCGTAGATGGCGACCTTCGAGTGGAGTGCGGAGAACAGTCCCATCATGCCGGCGGAGGTGTTGGGGTAGGACCGCACCAACCAGGTGTGGGCCGGCACCGCGCCCGCCTTGATGAGGAACGCCACGACCACCAGTGCCAGGGCCAGCTGCGCGGATCCGTCCAACTCCTCCAGGTTCGCGAGCGTTCCGATGTTGACGGTCCCGGTCGTCGCGTAGACGAAGCCCACTCCCACCAGCAGCAGCGTCGACGTCAGCAGGTTGACGATGACGAACATGCGGCCCACGCCCAGGCGGCGCCACGTGCCGGTCACCGCGACGAGCGCGTACGACGGCAGCACCATGACCTCGACGAAGACGAACATGTTGAAGAGGTCACCGGTGAGGATCGCGCCGTAGACGCCCGTGAGCATCATGAGGATGAGCGCGGGGACGAACCGGTACTGGTCCTCGCCGGTCGCGATGAGGAACCACCCGCACAGGATCGCCGCGATGCTGGTGATGAGCAGCATGAGGGCGGAGAACGTGTCGGACACGAACGGGATCGCCAGCCCGTTGAGGTAGCCGCCCACGGAATGCGCCAGGACCGGGTGGTCGCGGTGCACGATCAGCAGCACGACCGCGGCCGCGCCCACGAACGTCGGGGAGCCGATCATGAGGGTGCGGTCGAACCCGCGGTGCTTGATGAGCGTGCTGAGCGCGGCCGCCGCCAACGGCACCGCGATGAGCAGCAGCAGGAGGGCGGGGTCGAACGGCGCCTCCACGGGCTGCACGGTCTGTGCGTCCATCAGCGCTCCTCCCCCGTCTCCGGTGTCCTGTACTGGTCGTCGTCGTGGCCGAACACGGCCATCGCGAGCATGAAGATCGTCACGGCCAGCGTGATGACGATCGCGGTCAGCACGAAGGCCTGCGGCAGCGGGTCCGCCGCGAGCGCCACGTCCGTGCGGCCGTCGATCGGCTCACCCCGCCACGCGGAGACGCCCGAGGCCAGCAGCATGAAGTTCGCCGCGTGCGAGATCATCGTCATCCCGAACACCGCCCGCACCATAGACCGCTGCAGGGTGAGGTACACGCCGCCCGTGACGAGGACGGCGACTGTCACTGCGAGGATCATGATCCGTCCTCCTCCGCTTCGCGTCCGCGCGACATCGTCGCCGTGCGCGCTCCGACCTTGGGCTTCCACCACGCCCTGCGCCTGCTCCACCACGAGGGCCGCTCGCCCCGCACGGACTCCATCGGACCGGACAGTTCGCCGTAGACCATCTCGTCGGCGCGCTCGCGGGTCGACTCCGGAGTGTCGTCGACGACGTCTCGCAGCATCCGGCCGTTGACCAGCACGTCGTTGCCGGCCGGGGTGAAGGCGGAGTCCGAGGTCCCCAGCAGGTTGAAGCTGATGAGGATGAGGCCCAGCACCGCCATGTAGACGCCCACGTCGAACAGCATCGACGTCGTGAAGTGCTGACCCAGGATGTACCCGTGCAGTGGCTGCAGGAACGACCCCACGAGGATGAGGCCCACCGCACCGGTGAGGACGGCGATGAGAACACCGCCGCCGATCAGGAAGACCGGCGCCTGCGGCTTGCCGATCGCCCGGTCGGACGTCGTCGACATGTAGAGGAGACCGATGACCGCAGAGCCGATGAGGGCCGCGATGAAGCCGCCGCCGGGCTCGTTATGGCCGCGCCAGAACACGAGCGCTGAGGTGATGATGAGGATCGGGACCATGCGGCGGACCGTCATCTGGACGGGGATGACGTTGGGCCACGCGACGAACAGCGCCCGCTGCGAGGTGGGGTGCCGCAGCTTCACGTACGGGGTGCGCGGGACCTCGGGCACGTTCTCCGCCGGCGGGTCGATGTACCGGTCGCGCACGGAGGACATGACGGCGACGATCGCGATGCCGGCCATGCCCAGCACGGTGAGCTCGCCCAGCGTGTCCAGTGCGCGGAACTCGACGAGGATCGTGTTGACGATGTTCGAGCCGCCGGAGATCTCCGGCGCCTGCTCCAGGTAGTACATCGCGAGGTCGGAGCGCTCGCGCCGGCCGGCCATCGCCCAGGTCGCGGCTCCCATCGACAGTCCGATGACCACCGCGAAGCCCGCCCGCTTGAGCTGGAACGAGCGCGGGTGCTTCCAGAAGGTGCGCGGCAGCTTCTGGAGGACCAGCATCATGATGATGATCGTCATCGCCTCGACCAACAACTGGGTCAGGGTCACGTCCGGTGCGCCCAGCGACATGATCTGGACCGTCGCGAGGATGCCCACGGCGGACAGGGCGACGATCGCAGTCATGCGCGAACGGGCGAAGCAGGCGACGAGCACCGCGATGGACGTGAGGACGAGCACGACGACGTCGATCGGCCGGTTGAGTCCGTCCTGCGCCTGCGGCAGACCCGGTCCCTGCACGATCGCGCCCACACCGCCCAGGATGACGACGGCCAGCAGCGCCAGACCGGGGACCACGTGGCGGGCCGCGCGGATCGGCTCCGTGAGGACCACCGTCGCGCGCGCCGGGCGGATGAGGAGGCGCTCGATCGCGTTGATGACGTCCGCGCCGTCGAACGGCAGGACCGCGCTGTCGAAGAAGCGCCACACCCGGTGCCGGGTCAGGATGATGAGCACGCCGGCGGCGAGGATGAGCGCGGTCGCCAGCAGCTCTGGGGTGAGACCGTGCCACAGCGCCAGGTGGGGGTGGGGATCCGCGCTGGGCAGGGCCGCCGTCACGGCGGGGACGACCAGCTTCTCCACCTGCGGGAGCATGAACGCCAGCGGGATCGACGCGAGGATGGGCAGCGCGGCGAAGACGAGCATGACCGGGTTCTCGCGGCTGGTCTGCGCACCGCCGGCCTGCTGCTGATCGCGGCCGGCGGCCGGCGGGCCGTCGACGAACGCGCCGAAGACGAGCTTCGCGCAGTAGGCGAACGTGAGCACGGAGGCGGCGGCGCCCGCGATGAGCGCGGCCCAGCCGGTCCAGTCGGCGCCCGGCGCCTCCAGCAGCCCCGTGAACACGGACTCCTTCGACACGAAGCCCAGCAGCGGCGGGATCCCAGCCATCGACGCGCTGCCCAGCACCGTCACGATGAACGAGGCCGGCGCGACGCGGATGAGCTGCGGGATCGATCCCACCTGTCGGGTGTGCGCGACGTGGTCGATGACGCCCACCATCATGAAGAGCCCGGACTTGAAGAGCGCGTGCGCGATGACGTGCAGGACGGCGGCGACCAGCGCCATCTCCGTCCCCACCCCGATCGCGGCGGTGATGAGGCCCAGCTGGCTCACGGTCGAGTAGGCCATGAGCTTCTTGATGTCCGACTGGGTGAGCGCGAACCAGCCGCCGATCGCGGTCGTGAGCAGTCCGGCGACGATGAGGAGGGCGTTCCACGCGGGCACGTCCGCGAACGCGGGGCTGAAGCGGATGAGCAGGAAGATGCCAGCCTTCACGACAGCAGCGGCGTGGAGGTACGCACTCACCGGGGTCGCGGCGGCCATCGCATCCGGCAGCCA
>DWZY01000339.1 GCA_019117325.1 Candidatus Brevibacterium intestinigallinarum | reverse complement strand
CAGCGGGTCAAACTCGCCAGCGAGCTCCAGCGGGCCCAGCGCGGCGACACCCTCTACGTGCTCGACGAGCCGACCTCCGGCCTGCACAGCGCTGACGCGGACCGACTTGTCACACATCTCCAGTCCCTCGTGGACGCTGGGAACACCGTCGTCATGGTCGAGCTCGACATGCGGGTGATCGCCCAGGCCGACCACGTCATCGACCTGGGCCCCGGCGCAGGGGACGACGGCGGGCAGGTCGTCGCTGCGGGGACCCCGGCTGAGGTTGCGGCGTCAGCGGACAGTGCGTCGGCGCGGTACCTGGCGACCGCACTCGAGGAGGCCGCTGCGGCTGCCTGATCCGCGCGCCTCAGAACGCGCGGGCGCTGCGCCGCAGCGCGTGGAACACGTGCTCGACGGCGGTGCTGCGCAGGGCCTCGGGCCGCACGGCGGCCCAGTACTCCATGCGGCGCTCGAAGTCCGGCAGGACGCGGACCAGCCGGGACGCGGTCGGAGGCACGGCCTCGGCGTCGGACCGGGGGGCCTCGATCGCGGCGCCGAACCCGTGGTGCCACGTGTCGCCCATGTACGTGGGCAGCAGGCCCACTCCGATCCCTAGGGTCGTCGCGTGGGCGTGGATGCGGATCGAGTTCGACCGGAGGAAGCCGGCGGGCTCCGGAAGGCCCTGCGTCGCGTGGGCGAGCTCGGCGACCCCCACGGAGTGCTCAGGGTAGTAGATGAGCCGGTGATCGGCCATGTCAGCGGGCGTCTGCGGCGTCCCGTGCGCCTCGAGGTACTCCTCCGTCGCGAAGAGCCCCAGCGAGTACGGGCGCAGGAAATGGGTGAGGGATTGCGGTGCGTCGGGGCGGCCCACGACGATCTCGATGTCCATCCCCGACCGGTAGCGGCGCGCGGGCTGGGTGACGGTGACGAGCTCGACCTGCAGGCCGGGGTGGTTGCTCTGCAGCTCGGCGATCGCGGGCAGCGCGATCCAGTTCGCGAACCCGGGCGTCGTCGCGATGCGGACGGTGCCGATGACGGCGCCGCCGGTCTTCGCCGCACCCGGGTCGGGCTGGGAGGCCGAGGCCAGGGCAGCCTCGACGGCCTCGGCGGCAGGCAGCAGGCGGCGACCGCGGCCGGTCAGTTCCCAGCCGTCCGGCGACGCGGTGAGGACGCGGTCGCCCACCGCCTTCTCCAGCGCCGCGATCCGGCGGGACACGGTCGTGTGGTTGACGCCCATGCTGGCCGCGGCGGCGGTGTACTTGCCCAGGCGCGCGACGGCCAGCAGGGCGAGGAGGTCGTCAGGCGCGACCCGCAGGCCCGCACCGGCTGCGGGTGCCGGGGACGCATCAGGAGTCTGCATAGGCGCATACTATCTGCATCCATGCACACCATGGGTGCAGAACCCGAGGCCCTCCGGACTCCCGTGGCGTGCATCACGGGGAATAGGGTGGGAGCACCTGGAAGCAGTCGGACGGAGTGCGGGCGCGGACGGCGCTGCGCACAGCATGCAAGGAGGCATCATGGCAACCATCGGATGGATCGGTCTGGGCAACATGGGACGGCCCATGACGAGGAACCTCGTCGCGGCCGGGCACACCGTCACCGGCTTCGACGTCGTCGCGGACGCGGTCACCGCCGCAGCGGAGGACGGCATCACCCCCGCGGGGTCCATCGCCGAGGCCGTCGCCGGTGCCGACATCGTCTTCACCATGCTGCCCAAGGGCGAGCACGCCCGCAGCGTGTACCTCGATGAGGGTGGCGTGCTCGACTCCGCGTCGACCTCGACCCTGCTGGTCGACTCGTCGACGATCGACTTCGACTCCGCCCGCGAGCTGCACAAGCAGGCCAGCGACCGCGGCTTCCGCTTCATCGACGGCCCCGTGTCCGGCGGTGTGGGCGGCGCGCAGGCCGGCACGCTCACCTTCATGCTGGGCGGCGCCGACGATGCGATCGCGGACGCGAAGCCCGTCATCGAGGCGATGGCCGGCAACATCTTCCACGCCGGCGGCGAGGCCGCGGGTCAGGCCGCGAAGATCGTCAACAACATGCAGCTGTCGATCAGCCTGCAGGGCGTCGTCGAGGGCGCGGTGCTGGCCGAGCGCTTCGGCCTGGACCCCAAGGTCTTCTTCGACATCGCGAAGGTGTCCTCCGGTGACTCCTGGCCGCTGCGCAACTGGTACCCCGTGCCGGGCGTCGTCGAGACCTCACCGGCCGAGCGCGAGTTCACCCCCGGCTTCTCCACCATGCTCATGCACAAGGACGTGGGTCTGGCGCTCGCGGGTGCGAAGACGCAGGGCGTCGACCTCCCCGCGGCCACCCTGGTCTACGAGAAGCTGCAGCAGCTCATCGACGACGGCTGGGGCGACGCGGACACCTCGATCCTCATCCGCAACATCGACGAAAACGCGAAGGGCCTGCCCACGGAGAAGTGAGGCGGGCGCGCGGCCGGATAGGCTGTGCTGACTATTTATCGTTGAGGTGCGACTACACGCCTGAGATGTGCCGTTTCTCAGGCGTGTAGTCGCACCTCAGTGAGGTTTCGGGGGTGTATTCGGCCTGGGGCGTGTCAGTCCCGCGCGCCGAAGACCGTCGAGCCGATGCGCACGATCGTCGCGCCCTCCTCGATCGCCAGGGCGTAGTCCGCGCTCATGCCCATCGACAGCTCCGTCGCGTCCGCGGGCAGGGCGCCGGCGTCCCGCAGTGTCTGGGACAGCTCGCGCAGATCTGCATAGGACGGCCGGATGACGTCGTCCGTCTCGCCGGGCAGGCCGATCGTCATGAGTCCGCGGATGCGCAGATGCGGCAGCGCACGGACGGCGGTGATGAGCTCCTCCGCATCCGCCGGAGCCACTCCCGACTTCGTGTCCTCTCGGGACGTGTTCACCTGGATGAGGACGTCGAGGACCGGTGCGGCCTCGGTGGCGCCGTCCGTGCGGAGGGTGCCCGGGGCCTCGGCGGCCAGTTCCTGCGGTCCCTCCGCTGTCAGCGTCGCGATCCGGTCGGAGAGCTTCTGCGCGACGGCGAGGCTGTCGATCGACTGCACGCAGACCGCGCCGGCGCGCAGGGTGTGGTTCACCTTGTTGCGCTGCAGCGGGCCGATGAGGTGCGCCTCGTGGGGCAGGTCCGCGAGCTCCGGCGCCTTCTCCTGGAGCTCCTGGACGCGGTTCTCGCCGATCAGGCCGGCACCGGCCTCGATCGCCGCGCGGATGCGGGCGGCCGGCTGCGTCTTCGTCGCCAGCAGGATGCGGACGGCCTCGGGGTCGCCGTGGGCGGCGGTCGAGGCGCGATGGACCTCTGCGCTGACGGTCTCGAGATGCTCGCGGATGCGCTGTGTGTCGTGGGAATCGGCAGTCTGGTCACTCATGCCGCGATTGTCTCAGAGGGGGTGTCGCAGGGGAGCGGTCGGTCTCGGGACAGAAATTGTCTCGTCAGTACGCGCAGGTGGAGACAAGCGGTGCCGTTCAGTGGCAGAGTGACAACCAGTCGGACAAATCGACTGTTCGCTCAGTGGAGCGAACGACAGACCGAGTGCACGGAACACCCCGAGGAAGTGGAGTCAGCATGATCAACGTTGTGGCGAAGTTCGCCGTCGTGTCCGGGTCGGAGCAGAC
>DWZY01000338.1 GCA_019117325.1 Candidatus Brevibacterium intestinigallinarum | reverse complement strand
GTGCACACGCGGCTGCGCCACCGGATGGAGCTGGGCGGCGTCCGCCTCAACATCGAGTCCCCCGAGGAGCTGCGGGACGACTACCAGCAGATCCGCGCGATCATCGACGCGTTCACCGCAGACGGGCCGTACGAGATCGACGTGCAGGCGATGGCGCCGCCGGGCACCGCATGCGTGGTCCGCGGAGGCGAGGATCCCCTGCTGGGCCCGGTCGTGTCGTTCTCGCTGTCCGGTGACACGACGGAGCTGGTGGGCGACATCGCCCACCGGGTCGCGCCGCTCACGGACGTGGACGCGGCGGCGATGATCCGGTCCGTCCGCGCCGCTCCCCGCCTGTTCGGCTACCAGGGGCTGCCGGTCATGAACGTCGCGCCCATCGAGGATCTCGTCCTGCGGGTGGCCCAGCTGGTCGACGACTTCCCGCAGATCGCGGACTTCTCGATCCACCCGGTCGTCGCGACGCAGACGGACGCCCACGTGCTGAGCATCCGGGCCGTGCTGCGCGGCTCCGTCGAGCGGATGGACTCACCCCGGCGCCGCCTGGCCTGAGGATCAAGGCGGGCTGCGTGCAGGCTCCGCGCCTGTGGCGTGCACCACGCGTGCGCACCCCAGGCTCCCACCGGTGAGGTTTGCCTCAGCACACCCCATTAGCGTACATTCGAATGACCGAATGCGAGGGCGCTCCGCCCGCGCTGGCGCCCTCAGCCAGCGCCCGCCCTCGACGCTCGTGGAGGAGGAACGATGAGCATGCTCGCCCAGGAGACCGTGACCCGGGTCGAGGACCAGACCCTGGCACCGGTCGCGCCCCGCACGGCGGTCCGCAGCGACCACCTGCCCCAGCGCGACGGCCTGCGCAGCGCCACGTTCCACTTCGCCACGCGCCCGCGCATCCTCACGGTCGTCTCGACCCACCGCCTCTCGGCCGACCTCATGCGCGTCCGCTTCCGCGCGGACGACGACTTCGCGGACTTCCCCAGCATCAGCCCGGACGAGCACCTCAAGCTGTTCTTCGACACGGACGAGGACGGCGAGCCGGTCCTGCCCACCATCGTGGACGGCCGGTACTCGATCCGCGGCCTGACCCATCGCGACTTCACGATCCGCTGGTTCGACGACCGCACGCGCCTGCTCGACATCGACTTCGTCCTGCACACGCACGGCGTCGCCGGCCACTGGGCGCTGGGCGCAGCCCCGGGCGATCGCCTGGGCTCGCTGGGCCCGCGCAGCACCTACCTCGTGAAGAGCACGTTCGACTGGTACGTCCTCGCCGCTGACGAGACGGCCCTGCCGGCCCTGGCCCGCTGGGCGGAGACGCTGCCGGCCGGCACCCGCGCGACCGCCTACATCGAGGTGACGTCCGCGGACTCCCAGATCTCCCTGCCCACGCGTGCGGATCTGACCGTCCACTGGCTGCACCGCGGCGAGGCCCAGCCGGGCTCCACGACGCTGCTGGCCGACGCGGTCATGGAGCACGACTTCTCCGACCCCAACGGCTACGTGTGGGCAGCGGGCGAGGCGATGTCCATCAAGTCCCTGCGCTGCTTCCTCACGTTCCGCACGCGGCTGGGCCGCGACAACTGGACGGTCGACGGCTACTGGCGCCGCGGCGAGGCCGCGTTCGACCGCACGATGCACGGGCGCTACTGCCCGCAGTGCGCGACCCCCGCGCCCTGATCCTCCGCACCTGCTGATCGACCCCCGGACCCCGGTTCGGGGGTCGATCCGTTTCCGGCGGGTTCCACCGGTCCCACCGGAGGGAAACCCCACTGCCCGCGCCCGAGGCCGCCCCTAGTCTCGAAGCATGCCTCCCCTTCCGAAGCTGCTGGGCACGGGACTGCCGCTGGCCGTCCTCCTCGCCGTCGCCGGTGCAGCCCTGCTGGCTCTCGGCACGCACCTCCAGCAGCGCCGCGCAGCGGCGCTCTCCCCCACCGGCTCCAGCACGCCACCCGCGCTGGGCCTCCTCCTCGCGTCTCCCCTGTGGCTGCTGGGCGGAGCACTCATCGGGCTCGAGACCGTCGCGAACATCGTCGCGCTGGGCCTGGCGCCCGTCGCGCTCATCCAGCCCCTGGGCACCCTGTCACTGGTCGTCGCGGTCCTCCTGACGGCGGCCTCGACCCGCACGCGCCCATCCGGTGCGGTGCTGGGCGCCGTCCTCCTGGTCATCGGCTCCGTCAGTGTCTTCGTGACGGTCGCCGGACGGCACATGGACTCCGCGCCCGCCCCAGGGCCGGGCGTCGTGCTGCTGGCCCTGGGCCTGCTGGCGCTGTCCGGGCTGGGCATGGTCGTGGCGCGCAGCCGGACCGGTCACGCGGCCCGCGTCGCGGTCGCGGCAGTCCTCTTCGGCTGCGTGGCCTCCGGTGCCCACGTCGTCGCCTCGCGGCTGCTGACCGGCGAGGGCCTTGACCCCGTGACCTGGACGGTCCTCGCGGGACTGGCCCCGGCCTCGGGAGCGGGGATCTGGCTGGTCCAGACCGCGTACGCCAGCGGGTCCGCGGCCTCCGTGCTCGCCGGCCTCACGGTCATCGACCCGCTCACCGCCATCGCCGTGGGCGGACTGGTCCTGGGTGAGGCCCGCCCCGTCTCCACCGCCGCGGCACTCCTGCTCCTGGTGAGCGCGGTCGGAGCGCTGTGGGGCGTGCGCGTGCTCGTCCGCCATCGGCCCGGCACACCCGCCCCCGCGTCCTCCCCGGCACAGCGCGGATCTGCCGATACGATGGAGGGCGCTCGCGCAGAAGGAGTTCCAGCACCGTCATGACATCGGACACGGCAGGTCACATCGCAGACATCGACGTCTCCCAGGAGATGGAGTCGTCGTTCCTGGAGTACGCGTACTCCGTCATCTATGCGCGCGCCCTGCCGGACGCCCGCGACGGCCTCAAGCCCGTCCAGCGCCGCATCATCTACCAGATGGGCGAGATGGGGCTGCGGCCCGACCGCGGCCACGTGAAGTCCTCGCGCATCGTGGGCGACGTCATGGGCAAGCTGCACCCGCACGGCGACTCCGCGATCTACGACGCCCTGGTGCGCCTGGCACAGGGCTTCAACCTGCGCCTGCCGCTGGTCGACGGGCACGGCAACTTCGGCAGCCTGGACGACGGCCCGGCCGCTCCCCGCTACACGGAGGCCCGCCTGGCACAGGCAGCGATGGGCATGATCGCGGGCCTCGACGAGAACGTCGTCGACTTCGTCCCCAACTACGACAGCACCCTCACGCAGCCGTCCGTCCTGCCCTCGGCGTTCCCCAACCTGCTCATCAACGGCACCTCGGGCATTGCGGTGGGCATGGCGACGAACATGGCGCCGCACAACCCGGGCGAGGTGATCGCGGCCGCCCAGCACCTCATCCGCCACCCGGATGCGACCCTCGACGAGATCATGCGGTTCGTGCCCGGTCCGGACCTGCCGTCCGGCGGTCGGATCATCGGACTCGACGGCGTGCGCGAGGCCTACGAGACCGGTCGCGGCACCTTCCGCACCCGCGCGACCGCGTCGTTCGAGAACATCACGGCGCGCCGTCGCGGCATCGTCGTGACGGAGCTGCCGTACCTCGTGGGCCCGGAGAAGATCATCGAGCGGGTCAAGGACCAGGTGCAGGCCAAGCGGCTCACCGGCATCGCCTCGATCGACGACTTCTCCGACCGGAAGCACGGGATGCGCCTGGTCATCGGCGTCAAGACCGGCTTCGACCCGCAGGCGGTCCTCGAGGAGCTCTACCGGCTCACGCCCATGGAGGACAGCTTCGGCATCAACAACGTCTGCCTGGTCGACGGCCAGCCGCGGACGCTGGGGCTGCTCGACCTGCTGCAGGTCTACATCGACCACCGCATCGAGGTCGTCCGGCGCCGCACCCGGCACCGGCTGGGCCGGGCGCAGGACCGCCTCCACCTGGTCGAGGGCCTCCTCATCGCGATCCTCGACATCGACGAGGTCATCCAGCTCATCCGCGGCTCGGACGACGCGGCGACGGCCCGCACCCGCCTCATGGAGGTCTTCGACCTCTCGGAGATCCAGGCGACGTACATCCTCGACCTGCAGCTGCGCCGCCTCACCCGATTCTCGCGCCTTGAGCTCGAGGCCGAGCGCGACGACCTGCGCGCGCTCATCGAGCAGCTCCAGACGCTGCTGAAGGACGAGTCCGCGCTGCGCGAGCTCGTCGCGACGGAGCTGGGCGAGGTCGCGGAGACGCTGACGGATCCCCGCCGCACCGTCCTCGTCGAGGGCTCGCTCAAGGAGCTGTCCGCGAAGGGCCGGAAGTCCCAGCAGTCGCTCACCGTCTCCGACGGCCCCTGCTGGGTGCTCCTCTCCACCTCCGGACGCGCCGCCCGGACGACGGATCGCTCCCCGCTGTCGCTGGAGGGCCGCCGTGCCAGCCATGACGCGCTCGTGTCGCAGGTGCCGTCCACCGTCCTGGGCACGCTGGCCGCACTGACGAACCGCGGCCGCCTGCTGGCGCTCGACGTCGTCCACCTCCCGCACCTGCCCCCGCAGGCTACGCGCCCCGCGCTGGCCGGCGGCACACCGGTCAAGGACCTCGTCGACCTGGAGAAGGGCGAGACCGTCCTCGCGCTCGTCGACCCGCAGCGCGACATCGTGCTGGGCACGCGCCACGGCGTCGTCAAGCGCGTCTCCGGGCAGGGCGCGCCCAGCGGCCGCACGGAGTGGGACGCCCTCACCCTCAAGGGCGACGACACCGTCGTGGGTGCTGCGCAGGCGCCGGCGGACCGCGAGCTGGACGACCTGGACGCCGTCTTCATGACCTCGAACGCGCAGCTGCTGCGCTTCTCCGTCTCCGCCCTGCGCGCGCAGGGCTGGGCCGCGGGAGGTGTGGCGGGCATCCGCGTCGCCGACGACGCGCGCGTCATCGCCTTCGACCTCGTCGACCCCGCCTCGGACGCCAACCGCGTCGTGACGATCGCGCACGGCGAGAACTTCTACGGCGACCCGGTGTCCTCGATCAAGGTGTCGGACTTCGCGGAGTTCCCGGCGAAGGGCCGCGCGACCGGCGGCGTCCGCGCCCATCGCTTCCTCACCGGCGAATCGGAACTGGTGCTGGGGTTCGCCGGCCCGCATCCGCAGGCGGCCTCGGCCGGCGGCGCCGCCCGGCACCTGCCGGACGCGCTGTCACGCCGCGACGCCTCCGGAGTGCCCCTCGAGCAGAAGATCGACGCGGTCGGCACCGTGCCCGTGGCCGGCGGGGGCGCGGCCAGCGGGAGCAGCGCGGATGCGATGGACGCGGCTGCCGCAGCAGGCACTGCAGCGGCGGGCACTGCAGCGGCGGGCGCGGCCTCGGAGGCCAGCGCCTCAGAGGACCCGGACCTCGCGGCGCGCCGGGAGGCGTTCCAGGAGGAGATCGCGCGGTCGAAGCCGGAGGACGACGGCGACGCCGTCATCGTCTCGCACGACGAGGAGGATGGGTCCGCCCTGTTCTGACGGCGGGTCCTGCTGAGTGTCCGATTCGGCGATTGAGTGTGGGAGTTCCAGTACCTGTGAGGTAGCGAAACCCACACACTCAATCGCGGGAGAGGACACTCGATCACGGGGCTCGGTCCATGAAGCGCACCGAGCGTCCGGCTGTCAGGTGATGTCCTCCGGGTTGATGCGCGGGGCCGCGGTGCGGTGCACCTCGACGACGCCCACCTCGCCCAGGCCCTGGAGGTTGAGATCCTGGCGGTTGTCGAACCGGAACGCGTCATCGCGGTCCAGGATGCGCGCGGTGTCCGTGTCCGTCACGACCGTGTCCGGCTCCGCGATCGCGGTGAGCCGGGCCGCCAGGTTGACGGTCGTGCCGAAGATGTCGCCCATTCGGGACAGCACCCGTCCCCACGCGTAGCCCACGCGGGCCCGTGGCAGGGAATCGTCCTCCTGCACCTGTTCCAGCAGCGTCATCGCGATCTCCGCACCGGCCAGCGGGGTCTCGGCCGCGAAGAAGACCTCGTCACCGACCGTCTTGATGACCTTGCCGCCGCCGGCCGCGACGATGTTGTAGGCGAGGAACTGGAAGCGCTTGACGAGGCGGCCCAGCTCGCGCGAGTCCAGCTGCTGCGACAGGCGCGTGTAGGACACGAGGTCGATGAAGCCGATCCCCCGGGCCAGCGGCATGGTGGGGTCCTGACCGCGGAACGTCCCGCCAATCCCCAGGGTCTCCTCCACGTTCACGTTGAGCCGGCTCAGCGCGCCCGCCAGGTTACGGCGCCACGCGTAGACCATGACATCCTGCAGCGGATCGATGAGGTCCGCGAAGACGTCCAGCGACGTCCGGCGCGCCTCGCTGTCGCTCAGCCCCTTCTCCTCCGTGAGGTACTCGACCATCGCCTCCATCTGCCAGACGACGAGGCGGTCGGTCATCTGTCCGATCGCACGCGCCATCTGCAGCGCCGTCTCCTCGTCGACGAGGTCGGTGGAGACGAGGTCCGCGATCCGCCGCAGGGGTGCCGCGTCGCTGACGGTGAACGCCTCCTCACCCTCGGGGATCCGGGGCTGTCCCAGTGCTCGCCACAGCTTGCGTGCCGAGGCCGTGGACACCTCCGCGAGCTGCGCGACCTCCTTGCGGGTGAGGACCCGCTTGCCGCCGATGAGCACCTCCTCGAGGCGCTGCGCGGCGCTGCGCAGCTCGTAGATCGTCTGCTCGGAGGCCTCCTCCTCCTTCTGCGAGACGACGGCGTGGACGTCGACGATCGGCATCGCACCCGTGCGCGGATCGTCCGACAGCCGGCGCGCGAAGTCGCTGATCTCGTCGCTGACTGCACCGTCACCGGCGCTGACGCTCGCGGCGCCGCTCAGACCACCGGCGCCTCCAGGCGTCGCGTCGGGCGCATCGTCCGCCGCGCTCGGGTCGTCCGCCGGTGGGTCCTCGTCCGTCGCGTCGTCCGGCTCGCCCGCGGTGCGGGCCTCACCACCGGGCATCCAGGCCTGCGGGCTCGCGGCATCCGCCCAGCGCACCGATCCGGTCCAGGCGGTCCGTGACCCCGTCGGCGGTCCCGTGTCCGGCTCCCGACCGCCCGTGGCGCGCTCCTCCGGCCCCTCCAGCCGTGCGTCGTCAGCGCTCACGCGGGCCTCACGTGCACGACGTCTCCTGCGGACACGGTGACCTCGTCCTGGGGCCCGGCGGCTCCGTCGGGCAGCACGACGAGTCCGGCGCTCGAGTCCAGGCGCACTGCGGTACCGGTCAGCTGCCGGTCGCCGGGCAGGTGGACGCGGACGGCGGAGCCCAGGGTGACCATCGCCTGGCGCGCTTCGTCCGCAAGGGCCCCGGCCGGGCCGTGCTCCAGCAGGCTGGTGACGCGGTCGCGCAGGTGCGCGACGAGGGATGCCAGCAGCCGGTCGCGGTCCGTGTCCCCGGACTCCAGGAGGACCGAGGTCGCCCTCCCGTCCGGCACGCCGCCGGCCCGGAAGTCGTCCTCGGTGAGGGTCAGATTGATGCCTGTGCCGATGACGACGGACAGTCCGCCGTCCACCGCGACGACGCGCGCCAGGATCCCGCAGATCTTCCGGCCGTCGACCAGGACGTCGTTGGGCCACTTGAGCTGGGCGGCGACTCCGGCCTCGGCGAGGGCGGCCCGGACGGCCAGCCCGGTGACGATCGGCAGCCAGCCCAGCGACTCCTGCGGCGTCCCGGCGGGGATGCGCACGGGCAGCGAGCAGGTGAGCGCCGCGCCCGCCGGTACGGACCACGTGCGATCGAGGCGGCCGCGGCCGGCGGTCTGGTGGTCGGTGCCGATGACGGCGAAGTCGGGGATCTGCTCCCCCGCCTCGAGCAGGTCGGCCAGTCGCTGATTGGTCGATGACGTCGCAGTCGTCCACTCGTGGATGAGGGGCCGTACGACGTCCGGGTTCGACGGCGCGCCGCGGTCGCTCTCCTGTGGTGGGGGGAAGGCCGTGGACGCAGTGTGTTCGGTACCGCCTGTGTGCACCACATCACCCTAGGTCGTTTGGCGGCTCCAGACAACGACTGGGGGTCCGCACTGCGGTCGTCGTCAGGGCCGTGCACCCCGTCGTAGGCTGTGGATCATGAGCCAGACCACGGAATCGCAGTCCGCCGACAGCGGCGTTCCCCGCACCACGGCCCAGCGCATCGCCGCGTTCGAGGAGCGCCGCGCCGCCGCGCACGCCGGGAACGAGCGCAGCATCGCGAACCAGCGCGCCAAGGGCAAGCAGACGGCCCGCGAGCGGATCGACCAGCTGCTGGACGAGGACTCGTTCCAGGAGGTCGACGAGTTCGTCCGCCACCACAACACGCAGTTCGGGATGATGAAGAACCGTCCCGACGGCGACGGCGTCGTCTGCGGCCTCGGCACGATCGAGGGCCGCACCGTCGCGGTGTTCGCCCACGACTTCACGGTGCTGGGCGGATCGCTCGCAGAGGCGAACGGCCGCAAGATCGTCAAGGTCCAGGAGCTGGCGCTCAAGCTGGGCTGCCCCATCATCGGCATCAACGACTCCGGGGGCGCCCGCATCCAGGAGGGTGTGGGGTCGATCGCGCTGTTCGCGGAGATCTTCCGCCTCAACGTCGCCTCCTCCGGGGTCATCCCGCAGATCTCGCTCATCATGGGGCCGTCGGCCGGCGGAGCGGTGTACTCCCCCGCGCTCACGGACGTGACCGTCATGGTCGACGGGACCTCGCACATGTACATCACGGGACCGGACGTCATCAAGACGGTCACGGGCGAGTCCGTGGGGCACGAGGAGCTGGGCGGCGGCCGCACGAACAACACCGTCACCGGCAACGCGCACTACCTGGCGGAGGACGAGGCGGACGCGATCGACTACGTCCGCGACCTCCTGTCCTACCTGCCGCAGAACAGCCTCGATCCGGTCCCGGCCTACGACGCGCCCGCGGATCTCGAGGAGAGCGAGGACGACCGTGCGCTCGACGCCCTGGTCCCCGACTCGCCGTCGCAGCCGTACGACATCCTCTCCGTCGTCGAGACGGTGCTGGACCCGGACACGCTCCTGCAGGTCTCCGAGCTGTTCGCGCCCAACGTCATCACGGCGTTCGGCCGCGTCGAGGGCCGCAGCGTGGGCATCATCGCGAACCAGCCCCTCCAGCTGGCCGGCACGCTCGACATCGACGCCTCGGAGAAGGCGGCCCGCTTCGTGCGCCTGTGCGACGCGTTCAACCTGCCCGTCCTCACGTTCGTCGACGTCCCCGGCTTCCTGCCCGGCACGGACCAGGAGTACGGCGGCATCATCCGCCGCGGCGCGAAGCTCATCTACGCGTACGGCGAGGCGACGGTCCCCCTCGTCACCCTCATCACCCGCAAGGCCTATGGCGGCGCGTACTGCGTCATGGGGTCGAAGCAGCTGGGCGCGGACATCAACCTCGCGTGGCCGTCCGCGCAGATCGCGGTCATGGGCGCGCAGGGGGCGGCGAACATCGTCTACCGCCGCGAGCTCAAGTCCGTCGAGGAGTCGGGCGGCGACGTCGACGGCCGTCGCGCCGAGCTCATCCAGGAGTACGAGGACGCACTGCTCAACCCGTACCTGGCCGCGGAGGAGGGCTACATCGACGCCGTCATCCGCCCCTCCGAGACCCGCGCCCGCATCATCCGCTCCCTGCGCGCGCTGGCCAACAAGCACGTCGAGCAGCCCGCGCGCAAGCACGGGAACATCCCGCTGTGAGCCCGGAGCCGCGCAGGCGCAGCACCGCAGCACTCACGGACGCGCAGGAGCGCGATCTGGCGCGGAAGGCCGCGGTCGCCGCACTCACCGCGGTGCGCGGGCTGGGGTCCACCCCCGCCGAGGCCGCAGCCGGCACCGCGCCCGGCGTCCCGGATGCTGGGGCCGGGGATGCGTCGAGCGGTGGCCGGGTGGGCCGTGCCGTGGGCTTCGCGTCGCCGCAGCGCGCGGTGCGCAGGGCTGTCCGCGGCAGCTGGGCCGCGCGCGGCTGAGTCTCCTGGCGGTGCCTGACGCGCCTGAGCCGCGCAGGCGCATCTGACGCGGCTGAGTCTGACGGTCACGTGCCGCGGACGGTCTCCCGCGCGCGGCTGAGGCTCCCGTCAGGCGCGGCGGCCGCCTGCGCGCACGCCGTGGACCAGTGCGTAGAGCACGCCGCCCACCACGACGAGGCCCGCAGACGCCCAGTACATCGCCGGGAACCCGAAGCTCGCGACGACGAGGCCCAGGAAGACGGGCCCCACTCCCGTGCCGATGTCCAGCAGGAGGAAGAAGGTCGAGGTCGCCACACCCACGCGGGCGGGGCTCGACCTGTTGATGAGGATCGCCTGCAGCGAGGGCAGCAGGCAGCCGAATCCCAGTCCGGTGAGCAGACCGGCGATCGCGAACCCGCCCATGGACTCCGACAGCGCGACGAGTGCCAGTCCGGCGGTGTAGGCGGCGAAGACGGGGACCACGACGACGTTATCGCCGTACACGTCCTGGATGCGGCCCGCGAACAGGCGGGCGATGAGCGCTCCCAGCGCGTAGAGCAGGAAGAAGATGCTCGCGGCCTGCGGCATGTCCAGTGCGGCCGCATGGACCGCCAGATACGACAGCACCGATGAGTACGCGAAGCCGCCCACACCCATGACCGCCGCGTACGGCAGGGCCCCGCGGTCGATGAAGGTGCTGGGCCGGAACGAGCGCATCCGCGACCGCTCCTCCGGCGAGAGGGTCCGCTCCGGCACCCGGTAGGCCAGTCCCGCGAGCATGGCCACGAGGCCGCCGATCGTCGCGGCCCAGAAGAGCGCGTCGAAGCCCAGGCTCTCCGTGAGGAGCACGCCCAGGAACGGGCCGCCGGCGGTCGCGACCGTCGTTGCAGTGCCGAAGTAGCCGTTGCCCTCCGCACGCCTGGCCGGCGGGATGATCGACTGGACCGAGGCGATGAGCGCCGTGTTCCCCGCACCGAATGCGACGCCGTGCACCAGCCGGACGACGATGAGCAGCGTGAGGTCCTCGACCGGCAGGTATGAGAGCCCCGCGAGGGTGAAGACGATCATGCTGAGGACGAGCATCCTGCGCCGGCCGACGGCGTCCAGGAACTTGCCGGCGACCAACCGGGCGAAGACGGCGCCGATGACGAACGCGGACGAGGCGAGACCCGCCTGGGAGTCCGACGCGGCGAAGCGCTGCGCGGCGTAGATCGCCATGGTCGTCATGAGGAGGTAGAAGACCGACGACATGAACAGGTTGACGACGATGCCGATGATGAAGGTCCGGGTCCACAGTCTCTGCTCAGTCACTCGGGCCAGTCTAAGCAGGCGGTGCCGCGCTCCTGCAGGCGGGGATCGCGCTCGTGCGGTTCACCGGTCGTCGAAGGTCACTGCCCGTAGAAGAGCGCGCGGGCCTCATCAGGGGTGAGGTTGCGGCGCAGTTCGCCGGGCCCGCCCTCGGGATCCGGCTGGTGGAAGTACAGGAAGTCGTCGGTGAAGACGCCCTCCTCCCCGAAGTCGTTCTCGAGACTCATCGACGGCACGAACGTGTCGTAGACGAATCCCTCCACATCCTCGACACGGTAGAGAGCGACTCCGTACTAGGAGAACTCCAGGCCGGTCTCCTCCTGCATGGCCGCCTCTGCCTCCGTGACCTCGTCGAAGAGTCCGGACTCGTAGGCAAGCGCCAGTTCCGCCTGCTCGATCGACAGGTCGCAGATGACGAGGACCTCGTAGCCCTGGTCCTCGAGGCGCCCCATGTTCCATTCCCACCCGCGCTCGTAGAGGCCGCGGAGGTCGTGGCAGTCGTAGGTGTCCGCGCGGTACTCGAAGTCGACGACGTCCGCAGCGCCCTCAGGCGCATCGCCGGCGACGGCCTCCGGTGCGTCTCCTGCTGCGGCGGCCGGCGGGTCCCCCAGTGCCTCCGGCGGCGCGGTGCTGCATCCGCCCAGGCCCAGCACGGCGGGAACCGCCAGTGCGCATCCCAGCGCCGATGCGCTCACACGACCTGCAGCTCTGCCCCTCATGACCCCTCCTCCAGCGGTGCGGAAGCCGGTCTGCAGGCCGGGGGCGCGCCGCGCGATGCTTGAGTGTGGCACCGGCCGGCCCGCACAGTCAACGAGATTCGGACGGAATCTGGCGCGCGGTCGAGCACCGGAGCAGGCGCAGGCTCAGAGTCGGCCAGGTGCCCCCGCGCGACCGGCATGCGGGTAGCGTCCGTGCACCAGCACGTACCAGAGTGCGGAGGCTGCGATGAGGACGGCGCAGAGGACGTAGAGGACTCCGTAGCCCCAGGCCGCCGCGGCAGCGCCCAGGACGATCGCGCCCAGGCCCAGCCCCACGTCCATGCACAGGAGGTAGGTCGAGGTCACGAGTCCCACCCGGGCCAGCCCCGCCGTTCGCACGGCGATCGCCATCGCGCACGTGATGAGGGAGCCGTAGCCGAAGCCCGCGAGCAGCCCGGCGATCACCAGCCCCCACGGGGTGGGCCAGAAGGCGACGATGAGGCAGGAGGCGGCGAAGGACGCGAGCAGCGGGCCGAGGACCACGTTGTCGCCCTGCTGGTCCTGGACCCGACCGATCGAGAGGCGGGCGACCAGCGAGGACACCGCGAAGCTCATGAAATACAGGGGCGAGGCAGAACCGCTGGTCCCGTCCGCCTGCGCCGCGTGCGTCGCGAGGAATGCGAGCACGGCGGAGTAGGCCGCGCCGTTGAGCAGGATGACGACACCCATGCGCAGGCCCTCGAGGTCGATGAGGGTGCGCGGTGACGGCGACAGCGCTGTCCGCAGCTGCTGGGCCGTGAGCCTGCGCTCCGGCAGGCGCAGGAACGGCAGGCCCAGCAGCGCGACGAGGGAGAACGCGAGCGAGATGCCGAAGAGGGTGGGGTAGCCGAACCGGTCGACGCTGGCGATCGCGATGAGCGGCCCCAGCGCGGAGGCGAGCGTCATGGATGCGGCGAAGTACCCGCTGCCCTCGGACCGTCGCGCGGGCGGGATGAGGTCCTGCGCTGCCGCGTTGAGCGCCGTGTGCCCCATCCCGAACAGCATGCCGTGGACCAGGCGGGAGAGGATGAAGAGCCACAGGGTGTCGACGACGAAGTAGGCGAGTGACACGGTCGCGGCGAGCACGAGGCTGAGGGTGAGCATCCGACGCCGGCCCACGACGTCCAGCAGCTTGCCCGCCAGCGGGCGGGTGAGGACGGAGCCCAGGACGAAGGCGGTCGAGGCGAGCCCGGCCTCGGCCTCGCCCGCTGCGAAGCGCTGGACCGCGTAGCCCACCATCGCGGTCACCAGCAGGTAGAACACGAAGCCCAGGAAGACGCTGATGCTCAGCGCGACGGTGAAGTCCTTGTTCCACAGCCGCCCCGGCGACATGATCCTCCTCAGTGTGGTGCGGACGGCGCGTCGACCCTGATGGCGCACGTCCGCGATGATCACCTGCGACGACAGCACTGAACAGGTGATAAGTCCGGATGCGTCGATCGTATCCCACCGCGGCCGGCCAGTCGGACGCAACGGGTGATCCTGTGCACATCCCGACGTAGGCTGGGCAGCATGAGCGCATCGACCCCGCAGACGCCCGCACGCACGCCCTCCCCCGTCGACGCGGTGGCCGAGGACCACTTCGCAGGGATGCTCGCCCTCTCCCCCTCCCTCCGCATCGAGGTGGGAGCGGACGGCCCCGCAGAGCTCGACGACGTGTCTCCGGGCGGACTGGCCGCGTGGGAGGAGCTGCGCACCCGCACGCTCGCCGCGCTGCCCGAGGCCGAGGCCGCCGCCCGTGCACAGGGCACCTTCGATGAGACGGACGCGGTGACGGCGGACGCTCTGCGCGAGAGGCTGGGGCTCGAGCGGGAGCTGCACGCCCTGGGCGCGGACCTGTCCGAGCTCAACGTCATCGCCTCCCCGCTCCAGTCGGTGCGGGAGTTCTTCGACCTCGTCCCCACGGCCTCGGCGGAGGACTGGGAGGCGAACGCGATCCGGCTGCGCGCCGTGGGCCAGACCCTGGCCGGCCACCGTGAGTCCCTGCTCGAGGCACGTGCGAGCGGCCGGGTCGCGGCGCGGACCCAGGTCGAGGCGGTCGCGGCCCAGGCCGGGGACCTCGCGCGGGCCGGCGGCCACTTCGACGCGTTCGTCGCGACCGCGGGTCCTGAGGTCTCCGACGGCCTGCGCCGCGAGCTGGAGGACGCGGCCTCGCATGCGCGGACCGCCTGCGACCGCTTCGGGAGCTTCCTCACGGACCAGCTGCTGTCCGATGCCCCCGAGGACGACGCGGTCGGTCGCGAGGAGTACGCGCTGCACTCGCGGATGTTCCTGGGCGCCGAGGTCGACCTGGACGAGACGTACGAGTGGGGTCTCGAGCAGCTGGCCGCGATCGACGCGGAACAGCGGGAGATCGCCGAGTCCCTGTACCCCGGCGCCACCGTGCGGGAGACGATGCAGCGGCTGGATGAGGATCCGGCCCGGAAACTGCACGGCCTGGACGCACTGCGGACGTGGATGCAGTCGACCGCGGATGCCGCGACCGAGGCGATGGCCGGCACCCACTTCGACATCAGCGACCCCGTCCGCACGATCGAGTGCATGGTGCTGGAGGACGGGACGGGCGGCATCTACTACACGCCGCCCACCGCGGACTTCTCCCGGCCCGGCCGCATGTGGTGGTCGGTGCCCGCGGGCGTCGAGACGTTCTCGACGTGGCAGGAGACGACGACCGTGTACCACGAGGGCGTGCCCGGGCATCACCTCCAGTTCGGTGCTGCGGTCATGCAGGACGACGTGCTCAACTCGTGGCGGAAGCAGGGCGTGTGGGTGTCCGGCCACGGCGAGGGCTGGGCCCTCTACGCGGAGCGGCTCATGGACGAGCTGGGCTTCCTCGCGGATCCGGGCGATCGGTTCGGAATGCTCGATTCGCAGCGGCTGCGGGCGGCGCGGGTATGCGTCGACATCGGTGTGCACTGCCGCAAGCGGGCTCCGGAGTCGCTGGGCGGCGGCGTGTGGGACCGCGAGAAGGCGTGGCAGTTCCTGACGGAGAACGTCGCGATGGAGCGCAGCTTCCTCGACTTCGAGCTCAAGCGCTACCTGGGATGGCCCGGGCAGGCGCCGTCCTACTCCGTGGGGCAGCGGATCTGGCAGGACCTGCGGCTGGCCGTGCAGGCGCAGGAGGAGGCCGCGGGACGCGAATTCTCGCTGCGTGACTTCCACTCCCGGGCACTGGCGCTGGGCTCCGTGGGGCTGTCGACGCTGCAGAAGGCGCTGCTGGGCGGGTTCTGAAGCTGCGGGCGGCACTGCTGCTTTTCCCAGAGCCGCGCTCCCGCACCTGCACTGCTTCTCGCGCTGCCGCCTTCCCGCGTCAGATCCGCCTCCTCGTCCTCCTTCCCTCCCACCCACTCACCCACTGTCGTTGAGGTGTCCGTACGCGCCTCACATCTCGCTGATTCAGGGCGCGTACGGACACCTCAGTGACCAGTAGAGACCTGAGTGACCGGTCGAGGCCTGCACGGCCCTGGCCAACCGGCCTCAACGGGCCTACCGTGGAAGGACCTCGTCCGAATCCGCAGCCGCGGAGGACACGGCGAGGAGGAGGCGATGATGCCTGAGAACGTTGCGCAGAAGCTCATCCGCTCGCACCTCGTGGAGGGGACCCCGGAGCCGGGCCGCGAGATCGGCCTGTCGATCGACCAGACCCTCACGCAGGACGCCACGGGCACGATGGTGATGCTCGAGCTGGAGGCACTGGGACTCGACCGCATCAGCACGGAGCTGTCCGTCCAGTACGTCGATCACAACCTTCTCCAGACGGACGAGAAGAACCCGGAGGATCATCTCTTCCTCCAGTCCGCCGCACAGCGCTACGGGCTGTGGTTCTCCAAGGCCGGCAACGGCGTGTCCCATCCGGTCCATCAGGCCCGCTTCGGCCGTCCCGGGGTGACGATGATCGGCTCCGACTCCCACACCTGTGCGGCTGGCGCGCTGGGCATGCTGGCGATCGGGGTGGGCGGTCTGGAGATCGCCATGGCGATGGCCGGGGACCCCCTCTACGTGGGGATGCCGGAGATCTGGGGCGTCGAGCT
>DWZY01000337.1 GCA_019117325.1 Candidatus Brevibacterium intestinigallinarum | reverse complement strand
TTCGTCCCCGCGGAGCAGTCCGCCGGCTGGCGCGCGCTCATCCGGGACCTCGAGGACCTGCTGGTCCAGGTCACCGGCTACGACCGCGTCTCCCTCCAGCCCAATGCGGGTTCGCAGGGCGAGTTCGCGGGCCTGCTGGCGATCCGCCGCTTCCACCTGGCCAACGGTGATACGGACCGCCGCATCTGCCTCATCCCGCAGTCCGCGCACGGCACGAACGCCTCCTCCGCGGTGCTGGCGGGCCTCGACGTCGCCGTCGTCAAGACGGCGGAGGACGGGTCGATCGACCTCGAGGACCTCGATGCGAAGATCGCGCAGCACGCGGACCGCCTGGCGGCCATCATGATCACCTACCCGTCGACGCACGGCGTCTTCGAGGAGGACGTGCGCTCCGTCTGCCAGAAGATCCACGACGCGGGCGGTCAGGTCTACGTCGACGGCGCGAACCTCAACGCGCTCATGGGCCTGGCGCAGCCGGGCGAGTTCGGCGGCGACGTCTCGCACCTCAACCTCCATAAGACCTTCTGCATCCCGCACGGCGGCGGCGGTCCCGGCGTGGGCCCGGTCGCGGTGCGCGAGCACCTGGCCCCCTACCTGCCGGGCGACGCGACGGATCCCCGTCTGGTCGCGGGTGACGACGAGGGCCTGGGAGATCCCATCAGCGCCTCGATGTTCGGCTCCGCCGGCGTCCTGCCCATCAGCTGGGCGTTCCTGCGCCTCATGGGCGGGGCCGGGGTGACGCAGGCGTCGTCGATGGCGCTGCTGACCGCGAACTACGTGTCCAAGAAGCTCGCGGACGTGTTCCCCACCCTCTACTCGGGTGACACGGGCCTCGTCGCGCACGAGTGCATCCTGGACCTTCGCGCGCTCACCGCAGCGACCGGCGTGACGGCGGAGGATGTGGCGAAGCGCCTCATCGACTACGGCTTCCACGCGCCCACGCTCGCGTTCCCCGTGGCGGGCACCCTCATGGTCGAGCCCACGGAGTCGGAGGACAAGGGCGAGATCGACCGCTTCATCGAGGCGATGGTCTCGATCCGCGCGGAGATCGACGCGATCGGCACGGACTACTCGTACGACGAGTCGCCGCTGAAGAACGCCCCGCACACCGCGACGAGCGTCATGGATGACTGGAACCAGCCGTACTCGCGCGAGACGGCGGTGTTCCCCGTCCAGGGCCTGCGGCTGACGAAGTACTTCCCGCCGGTCCGCCGGATCGACGGGGCGTACGGCGACCGCAACCTCGTCTGCTCGTGCCCGCCGCCGGAGGCGTTCGAGAACGTGTGATCCGCGTTCCCGCACCGAACTCCCCCTACTGATGCTTCTCAGGAGTCACCGATGACACAGACCACCGCTCTCCATGACCTGCATGCGCAGCTGGGCGCCTCGTTCACCGACTTCGGCGGCTGGGACATGCCGCTCAAGTACGGGTCCGAGCTGGCCGAGCACCGCGCGGTCCGCGAGTCCGCCGGACTCTTCGACCTCTCCCACATGGGCGAGGTGCGGGTGTCCGGCGCGGACGCCGCCGCCTTCCTGGACTTCGCCCTGCTGGCGAAGTACTCGATCGTGAAGGTGGGCCGTGCGAAGTACGGCCTCATCCTCACCGCCGCCGGCGGAATCCTGGATGACCTCATCACCTACCGCCTGGCCGACGATGAGTTCCTCGTCGTCCCCAACGCGGGCAATGCCCCCGCCGTCGCCGAGGCCCTGGTCGCCCGTGCAGAGGAGTTCGTCTCCCAGCACGTGGCCGGTGCGGACGTGACGGTCACGGACGAGTCCGCGCAGACCTCCCTGGTCGCCGTGCAGGGCCCGCAGTCCGAGGCCGTGGTCCGCACGATCGTGGCCGAGGCCGACCAGCAGACGGTCGCCGACCTGGGCTACTACGGCTGGGCGACCGTCGCGCTGGAAGCCGGCGCGGCCTCGGGCCCGGTCCTGCTGGCGCGCACCGGGTACACCGGTGAGGACGGCTTCGAGATCTACCTGGCCAACGACCGGGCGCAGGGCGTCTGGGAGGCGCTGGTCGCTGGCGCGCAGGGCGCCGGCATCGAGCTGACGCCGTGCGGCCTGGCCGCGCGCGACTCGCTGCGGCTGGAGGCGGGCATGCCGCTGTACGGCAACGAGATCTCGCAGGACACGATCGCGGCGGACCTGGGCATGGGGAAGGTCGCCGTCAACGCGCTGAAGCGCGAGCACCTCTTCGCGCGCGAGGCGATCGCGCAGCAGGTGGAGACGGAGCCCGCGCGGAAGCTGGTGGGCCTCGTGTCCGACGGGCGCCGGGCGGCGCGTGCCGGATCCGCCGTCCTGGTCGACGGGCAGGAGGCGGGCGTCGTGTCCTCCGGGCAGCCCTCGCCCACGCTGGGCCACCCGATCGCGCTCGCGTTCCTCGATCGTGAGCACGCGGTCGTCGGCACCGAGCTCGAGGTCGACATCCGCGGGAAGGCGCACCCCTTCCGCGTCGTCGACCTGCCGTTCTACGCGCGGGGCTGAGCCTGGGCTCATTCCGCTGGTGTCCCAGGCACCCGCGCACACAGTTCCACTGCACATCCCGCAACACTGCACACTCCGTCACGAAGAAGGTCCCTCATGGCTGAACTGCCCCCGCTGCCCACCGATTTCTCCTACTCCGCCGAGCACGAGTGGGTGAACGCCCCCGCCGAGGCCGTCGCCGGTGCGACCGTCAGGGTCGGCATCACCGCCGTCGCCTCCGACGCGCTGGGCGAGGTCGTCTACGTCGAGATCCCGGAGGTGGGCGACAGCGTCACCGCCGGCACGGTCTGCGGCGAGGTCGAGTCGACGAAGTCGGTCTCCGACCTGTTCTCGCCGGTCACCGGTGAGATCACGGCGATCAACGAGATGGTCACCGCGAACCCGGGCATCCTCAACACGGATCCCTACGGCGAGGGCTGGCTGTTCGAGGTCGCGGTCTCCGAGGCCGGACCCCTGCTGGACCACACGGCCTACGCGGAGGCCAACCACCTCGCCTGAGGCGGGGACCGGGCGGGTGCGCGGGGCGCACCCGCCCGACCGGGGCCTCGGCGGCCCCCGTGGGGCACCGGAGTCCTGAGGAGCACCCCAGCTCCAGCGGGGCAGAGCAGCCCCACGCGGGGCAGAACAGCCCCGCCACCAGCGGATCGACGACGATCCGCGACGACACATGCGTTTGGAGGCATACATGCCCATCAGCGTCTTCGATCTCTTCACGGTGGGGATCGGCCCCTCCAGCTCGCACACTGTCGGCCCCATGCGGGCGGCGGCGAGCTTCGTCGAACTCGTGGGGAAGCGGATCGAGGAAGTCCGCGCCCTTGAGGTCGATGTGTACGGGTCCCTCGCGGCGACCGGGAAGGGCCACGGCACGTTCGACGCGATCCTGCTGGGCCTCGAGGGCTGCCAGCCGGATCAGGTCCTGCCGGACGAGGTGGACGAGCGGTCCGCTCGGATGACGGAGACCGGCATCGTCCGGTTCGGGGATCGGGTCGAGATCCCCTTCACGGTCGCGGACATGCGACAGCGGCCCCTCACGGTGCTGGAGCGGCACACGAATGCGCTCGAGCTGCGGGCCCGCAGTGCGACCGGCGAGGAGCTGGCGCACGAGATCTACTACTCGGTGGGCGGCGGCTTCGTCGTGACCCAGTCGGATGAGGAGCAGGCGGTGCTGGGCACCGCCGCGGGGGAGTCGGCGCGCGAGCCGGCGACCCCGTATGACTTCCGGTCCGGCGACGATCTCCTGCGGATCGGTCGGGAGGAGGGCCTGGCGATCTGGGAGATCATGCTGGCCAACGAGCTGGGCGCTGGCCGGACGGAGGTGGAGGTGCGCGAGGGGCTCCTGCACATCGCGGGCGTCATGGAGCAGTGCGCGGCGAACAGCCTCGACCGCTCCGGCCATCTGCCGGGAGGGCTCAAGGTGCGCCGGCGCGCGCACGACTGGTACCTGCGGCTCAAGGAGGAGGACCCCTCCCGGGATCCGCGGTACTACCAGGAGTGGGTCAACCTCATCGCGCTGGCGGTCAACGAGGAGAACGCGAGCGGCGGACGTGTCGTCACGGCGCCCACGAACGGCGCCGCGGGAATCATCCCGGCCGTGCTGCACTACGCGCTGCACTACGTCGACTGGGTCGTGGACGGCGGGGACGAGGCGCGCGATGAGGCGATCGTGCGGTTCATGCTGACCGCCGGAGCGATCGGCGTGCTCTACAAGGAGGGCGCCTCGATCTCCGGGGCCGAAGTGGGCTGCCAGGGCGAGGTGGGCTCCGCGTCCTCGATGGCGGCCGGTGGGCTGGCCCAGGTGCTGGGCGGCACGGTCGAGCAGGTGGAGAACGCGGCGGAGATCGCGATGGAGCACAACCTGGGCCTCACGTGCGATCCGATCGCGGGTCTCGTCCAGGTGCCGTGCATCGAGCGCAACGCCATTGGCGCCGGCAAGTCCATCAACGCCGCGAAGATGGCGATGTGGGGCGACGGCGAGCACTTCGTGAGCCTCGACGAGGTCATCGCGACGATGAAGGCCACGGGCGCGGACATGAGCGACAAGTACAAGGAGACCGCGATGGGCGGCCTGGCCGTCAACGTCGTGGAGTGCTGACGCGCTGGGCGACCTGAGGAGGGCGGCCCCGTACTGACGGCGGGCGCACCGCGAATCGGCTGAGGGCCGGTCGGAGACCTGGTGATCTCCGTCCGGCCCTCAGCCGTTCTGCGACGCGTCTCCCCACCTCCGGTGGGGTCGGCCAGACCACTGCTGACCAGCCCCCTGCTGACCAGCCCCCTGCTGACCAGCCCCCTGCTGGCCAGACTCCTGCTGAGTCACGTTCTGCCTGCGCGC
>DWZY01000336.1 GCA_019117325.1 Candidatus Brevibacterium intestinigallinarum | reverse complement strand
TGCCGGTGCCGGGCGCGCCGTAGAGCAGGACGCCCTTGGGGATCTTCGCGCCGACCGCCTGGAACTTCGCGGGCTCGGCCAGGAACTCCTTGATCTCCTCGAGCTCCTCGAGCGCCTCGTCGACGCCGGCGACGTCCGCGAAGGTGACCTCCGGGTTCTCCACGTTCGCCAGCTTCGCCTTGGACTTCCCGATGTTCATGAGGCTGGAGAAGCGGCCGCCGCCCCCGCCCAGCTGCGACAGCAGGAACCAGAAGATCGCGAGGATGATGACGAACGGGAGGAGGTTGATGAGCAGGGTGGAGATCCATGACTGCTGGGGCACGTCGTCCGTGTACCCGCCGGCGGGCTCCGCCGTGACGACGGCGTCGACGATCTCCTCGCCGCGCTGCTCGACGTAGAAGAACTGGACCTTGTTCCCGTAGTCCTTGCCCGCGAACTCGAAGTCCTCGGTGAGGACCAGGTCGACGCGCTGGTCACCGTCGACGATCTGCGCCTGGTCGACCTTCCCGTCCTCCAGGAGCTTGAGGCCCTGCGCGGTGTCGATCCGCTGGAATCCTCCCCCGCCGGTCAGCAGGAATCCCAGGGTGATGAGGACGAGGACCAGCAGGACCCACCCGAACGGCCCGCGCGAGGCCTTCTTGACGGGTGCGCTGCGCTCGGGGTTGTCTGCCATGTGTCCTCTCAGAAGGCGGTGCTGCGGCCGGCGGCCGGGTCACGGGTGCGTGCGGGGGCGGATCCTGCCGCCGCGGGCCGCGTCAGCTGTAGACGTGCGGGGCCAGGGTCGCGACGAAGGGCACGTTGCGGTACCGCTCGGCATAGTCGAGCCCGTAGCCGATGACGAATTCGTTGGGGACGTCGAAGCCCACGTACTTCACGTCGATGTCGACCTTCGCGGCCTCGGGCTTCCGCAGCATCGTGCAGACCTCCACGGAGGCCGCACCGCGGGACTTGAGGTTCGTGAGCAGCCACGACAGGGTGAGGCCCGAGTCGATGATGTCCTCGACGATGAGGACGTGCTGGTCCTTGAGGTCCGTGTCGAGGTCCTTGAGGATCCGCACGACGCCGGACGACTTGGTGCCGGAGCCGTAGGACGAGACCGCCATCCAGTCCATGCGGACCTCGGAGTGCAGTGCGCGGGCCAGGTCCGCCATGACCATGACGGCGCCCTTGAGGACGCCCACCAGCAGGAGGTCGCGTCCCGCGTAGTCGCGGTCGATGTCCGCCGCGAGCTCCGTCAGACGATGCTTGATCTGCGCCTCAGTGGCGTGGATCGTCGTGATGTCGTCGCCAAGGTCCTTCTCGTCCACCAGTCACTCCTCGTTCGCTGCACGCATCCGGGCCCTGCGGCGCACGCCGCATGCCCGGTGCTCCCGGCCGTGCCCCACTCTAGCGCTCCGTGGGCCTGCGGCCGTCTGCCGACTGCGACCCCCGGTGGGCCGTCCACTAGTCTGCAGGTGATCATCTCTGCCTGCACGAGGATTCCGCGTGACCCCTCCCACTGATCCGGCTCCGGCCGGCTCTCCCTCCGGCCGTCGGCCGCTCTCCGCACTGCCCCTGGATCTGGGCCGGGGCTTCCTCATCGGCCTCACCGAGCTGGTGCCCGGTGTCTCCGGGTCGACGATCGCCCTCATCGTGGGCCTCTACACGCAGCTGCTGCGCTCGGCCCACCACGTCATGGAGGCGGGGAAGGCACTGCTGCGCGGACGCGGGTGGGCAGCGGTGCGCAGCGAGCTGGGCCAGGTCGACTGGCGCCTCATCATCCCGGTCCTCGTGGGCATGGTCGCTGCGGTCCTGCTGCTGGCGGGCCCCATCCACCACCTCGTCGAGTCGAATCCCCTGAGCGCCCTGGGCCTCTTCTTCGGCATCGTCCTCGTGGGCATCGCCGCACCCCTGCGGATGGTCCGCTGGTCGGTCCCCCCGGGGATGGACCTCGTCCTGCTGTTCGGCGCCGGCTTCGCCGCCGCGTTCTGGCTCACGGGACTGGGCGGGGCCGGCGACCAGGACGACCCGCACCTGCTCGTCGTCTTCCTCGCCGCCGCCGTCGCGATCTGCGCGCTCATCATCCCGGGCGTCTCCGGATCGTTCCTGCTCCTGGCGATGGGCCTCTACGCGCCCACCCTGCAGGCTGTCAGCGAGCTCGACCTCACCTACATCGCCGTCTTCGCGGCCGGTGCCGCCGTGGGTCTCATCAGCATCGTCCAGCTGGTCCTCCGCGCCCTGGAGCACATCCCGCGCTTCACGGTCGTCCTCATGGCCGGGCTCATGGCCGGCTCCCTGCGCGCCCTGTGGCCGTGGAAGGCGGAGACCGCCCCGTACACCGCCGGTGACATCACCGTGCCGGCGATCCTCATGGTCGTGGGAGCCGCATTCGTCCTGGGCATGATGCTGCTGGACCGCCGCGCCGCCCACACGGGCATCGACCGGCAGGACTGAGCCTCCCGGTCGCCCCTCCGCGGGCCGGGCTGTCTGTCCGGCCTCGGTCAGTCCGCCCGCCGGTGCACCAGCCGTCCGCCCTCCCGGCGCACCGTGCCGGCTCCCGGCACGGATGCCTCCCGCTTCCCCGCGCCCGAGGCCGCCGCCACCTCCCGCACGTCCCGCACGTGGTCTGCGGTCAGCTGGGATGCGGGGACTCCGCGCCCCAGGAGCCATGTCCGCAGGACCCGGCTGCGCACGGCCGGGGCGAGCGCCAGCAGCGGGGAGAGCGGCAGCGAAGCAGGCACCTCATCGTCCCCACCGTCAGGCATTCCATCGCCAGCCACATCGCCAGCCAGCCCACTGGCGGGCGTCCCACCCCAGGCCGGCTCCCCCTCCTCAGCGGGTACCCGGGCGCGGATCTGCTCCCAGGCGACCCGGGCCTCCGCGTCGAGGTGGTCAGCATCCTCCCGCAGGAGGTCCGCGGTGCGCGCCAGGCCGGCGCCCAGGTCCTGGCCCAGTGAGTCCTCGAGCTCGCGCAGCACCGTCCGGGCCCGCACCCGCGCGAAGCGGGGATCCGTGTTCATGGGGTCGTCCCAGATCGTCAGGCCCTGCGCGCGGGCGCTGTCCCGGGTCTGCACGCGCGTGAGGCCCAGCAGCGGGCGCAGGACGGTCAGCGGTCCTGCCGCGGTGTCGAGGCGGGTGCGGGGAGACATGCCCGCGAGCGAGCGGGCGCCGGACCCGCGCAGCAGCCCCAGGAGGACGGTCTCCGCCTGATCGTTCCGCGTGTGGCCGGTCAGCACCGTCGTCGCGCCCGCCTCGCGCGCGGCGGTCGCCAGGGCTGCGTAGCGGGCCTCGCGTGCGGCGGCCTCGAGACCACCCGGTTGATCGACCGCGATCTGGGCCGCGATGGTGCGGGCAGGCAGGCCCCGTGCCACCAGTGCATCCACTGTCTGCCGCGCGACATCCCCGGAACCCGCTTGCAGGCCGTGGTCGACGGTCACGGCCAGGAAGCGGGCCTCGCCGCGGGCGTGAAGGAACGCGGCCGCAGCGGCGAGCGCCAGGGAGTCCGCTCCCCCGGACACCGCGACGAGGAACGGGCCATCACCCTCCAGACCAGCACCGGCCTCGGGCACGGCACCGGCCTCGGACACCCCATCAGTCGGAGGAACACCACCGTCCTCGAGTCCCTCACCACCCGGGGCGATCGCAGCACGCAGGGCGGTGCGGATGGCCGCGGTCGCGGGGTCGAGGCGCGGCCGGCGCTCCGGCGGGGCCGGGTCGCTCACCGCCGCCTCACGGCGCGTCCGCGACCGCAGCCATCCGGTCGAGCCAGAGCTGCGGATCGGCGATCTCGCCGGGCTCGGGCAGGGCCTCGGGAGCTGAGAACACGCGGGCGAGGCCCTCGTGGCCCACCGCGTCGACGACGGCGCGGACGAAGGCAGCGCCCTCGCGGTACTGCCGCAGCTTGGCGTCCATGCCCAGCAGTCGGCCCACGGCGCCGCCGGGTCCCACCCCTGCGTCGCGGCGGGTCTCGAAGCGCGCGCGGATCGTCGGCAGGCTGGGGATGACCGAGGTCCCCACCGCATCCATGACGACGTCCGCGTGACCCTCGAGGAGGCTCATGACGGCAACGATCCGGTCGAGGAGCTCCCGTGTGGCCGGACTGGTGAGGGCATCGAGGATCTCGACCTCACCGCGCAGGATCTCCGGCAGGCGGCGGATGAGCGGACCCAGCGCGGCGGGTCCCGCCAGTGCGGCGTCCTCGCTCAGCAGCCGGGACAGGAGGGAGCTCAGGTGGTCGCTCAGCCACGGTGCCGCGGCGAACTGCAGGCGGTGCGTCGACTCGTGGAGCGCGACCCACAGCCGGAAGTCGCGCGGCGGGACGCCCAGCGCCGCCTCCGTCTGCGCGACGGTGGGGGCGACCAGCAGGAGGCGGCCGGAGCCCGCAGGGTGGGGCCCACCGCCGAAGGGGTCGAACTGGCCCAGCACCCGGGTCGACAGGACAGCCAGGACGGCCGCGGTCTCGAGCGTGTTGGGGATGCGGCCGGCAGCCAGCGCGCTGCGCCCGTCCTCCGGCAGCGCCTCATCGACCATCGCCCGCAGCGACTGGCCGGTCGCCTTCGCCCAGCCCAGGCGATCGACGACGAGGACCGGGCCGGCTGCGGCTCGCGCACGAGCGGCATCGGCCTGCTCCTGCGGCAGCCGCAGGACGTCGAGGACCAGGTCGACCGAGGTCTCTGCGGCCTCGCGCAGCTGCGCCACGACCTCGGCGGTCTCCCGCTGCGGCAGCAGCGGTCCTCCCGGGACCAGCTCGCGCACGGTCCTCTCCAGCAGTTTCGGATCCAGGATGCCCGCGGCGTCGTCGTCCATGGCTCCATCCTGCCTCATGAAGAGCACCCGCACTGGGCGATCGCGGCGAGCGCCGTGTCGAATGCCGCCCGGGCCTCGGGAGCGGAGCCGCGATCCATCCCGTCCGCCATGAACGAGAAGACGAGCAGCCGGTCGTCCGCGGTCAGCACGGTGCCGGCCAGTGAGTTGACGGTCGCCAGCGACCCGGTCTTCGCGTGGACGACGCCGGCACCCGCGCGGGATTCGTCGTCGAGGTAGCGCTCCGCCAGTGTGCCTGTGAGCCCGGCGACCGGCAGCGCGGGGATGAGGAGGGACAGATCGCCGGTCTCCTGTGCGGAGGCCTGGAGGATCGTCGTGAGGTCGTGGGCGGAGATGCGGTTGCCGTAGTCCAGGCCCGAGGTGTCCTCGAGCGTGATCGACCCGGTGTCCAGGCCCTGGTCGGTCAGCGCATCGATGACCGCACCCGGCGCCTGCGCGGCGGAGGCCTCCACGCCGGTGGCGAGCGCGACCTCCCGGCCCAGCACCTCGGCGACGACGTTGTCGCTGTGCCCCAGCATGAAGTCGACGACCTGACTCACCGGGGCCGAGTCGACGGAGGCCAGCGGGGTCGCGTCCTGGGGTGCAACGGCCGGTGAGCCGGCCTCGGCGTCGATGTCCGCGTCCCGCAGCGCGTCCACCAGGGTGTCGACGGCGACCGCGGCGGCGTCCTCGTGACGGGAGGAGTAGCGCTGGCCGGGCTCTTCGAAGCCGGACTCCTGCATGAGCGGGACGATGGGGGTGATGTATCCGCTGCCGATGTCCTCCCGCTTCCAGCCGGAGTGCCAGCCGTCACCGGTGTAGCGGCTGAGGTCGGCAGCGACCGTCACCTGCGTGACGCCCGCACCGGCCAGCTGCTCCGCGGAGCGCTCCGCGAGCGTCGCGAGTCCTGCGCGGCCCATGACGGCGTCCGGGTCGCTGTCGCCTGCGCCCAGCAGCACGTCGCCGCCGCCCACCACGTGGACGACCGGGGATCCCGAGGACTCGTCGAGGACCGTGCGGGTCGTGAAGCGGGCATCGGCACCCAGCGTCCCCAGGGCGGCTGCGCCCGTGAGGACCTTCGTGACGGAGGCGGGCGTGTGGGCCGCGGTCTCGCCCGAGGCGAGCAGCACGTCGCCGGTCAGCGCGTCGCGGATGTCGTAGGCGAGGCGGCCGGAGAGGTCCGCGTCCTCGAGCACCGGCTCGACGATCGAGGCGAGGTCCTGCGGGACGGGGGCGTCCGCGGGCAGCGGGGACGGGCCGGGAACGTCGACGGCCCGGGCCGCGGGGCTCGGGAGCGCCTGCACCTCGATGGGCGGGGCGGTGGTGAGCGGTCCGGGGACCGCGTCCACCGCATCCAGCGCAGCGTAGCCGGCCAGCAGGACGGCAAGCCCACCGGCCCACCAGACCGTGCGGCGGCCTCGGCGACCCCGGGGGCGCGGATCGGTGCCGGCGGATCGGGCAGTGGTGTGGG
>DWZY01000335.1 GCA_019117325.1 Candidatus Brevibacterium intestinigallinarum | reverse complement strand
CTCGTCGTCCTGCGCGACGACGAGGCGCTGTGGCTCTCCGATTCCGGCCCCACCGACTCCGGCCCCATCCCCGACTACGGGACGGGCGAGGAGCGCCGCCGCCGCGCCTCCGCGCCCTCGGCCTCCTCCCTGACGGAGTCACCGGGCCCGCGTCCGGGACCGGCCCGGGATCACCAGACGGAGACCGGCCGGATCCTCGAGAGCCTGCGGCGTCGCCGCGGTGTCGCACCGTCCGCCGGAGATCCCGCCCCCGTCGGCACCCAGCCCACCGGAGCGGCCGCGCCGTCACCCGCCACGGGTGCAGGAGGCCTCCGCCTCGTGGGCGACGCGAACGACACGACGATCGACGGGGCGCACACCGCGCCCAGCCGGCCGGAGGACGCACAGGACGCGAGCATCGTCGCACTCCCCTCCTCCGCGGGCGGTGAGTCGCGCGCGCCCGCCTCGCACGACCACCACACCGAGCCCATCGGCACGCCGCGGTTCGATGCGCCGGCCCCGGCGTCCCCCGACGCAGCAGGTCCGCAGCCCACCGCGCCCGAGGCCGAGGCCCCCGCCGCACCCACGGACGCTGACGGCCCCGGAAGCGACCATCCCTCGCTGCTGGACGACCCGGCCCTGGCCGACTGGTCGGACGGTCAGGAGGACGCGAGCCCCGAGGCCCCGGCAGAGAACGCATCTTCCCCGGCCGCCCCGGACGAGGAGGCACAGACCCAGCGCCGGCGCGGGCGCGCGTCCGTTCCCAGCTGGGACGAGATCATGTTCGGCGGTCGCGGCCGCGACTGACGGCCGAGCCGGTCCGCATCACAGACGGATGCAGACCGCCCGCCCCTCGGGATCCGCCGTGCGGACCAGACCCTGGTCGTGCGTCACGACGAGGGTCCCGACGTTCGCGAGCGCCGTGCGCAGATCCTGCACGAGCGTCCGGGCCGTCTCCTCGTCCAGGTGAGCCGTGGGCTCGTCGAGGATCACCGCGTCGGCGCCCACCAGCAGCGTGCGCGCCACGGCCAGTCGCTGGCGCTGCCCGCCGGAGAGCGCGGACCCAGCCGCACCCACCCGTGCATCCAGACCCCGCTCCCGGACCAGGTCCGACAGGCCTGCGCGCTCCAGCGCACGCACCATCTGGGCGTCCGTGGGCGCATCGGACCGATCACGGCTGATGAGCAGATTGCCCCGCAGCGTCGACTCGAAGACGTGCGCCTCCTGCGGGCACCACGCGATGCGTCCGGCGACGTCCTCCGGCGAGAGTCCCGCCGCGTCGCTCCCGTCGATGACGACGCGGCCCGCCACGGGGTCGAGGAACCGCAGCAGCGCACTCACGAGCGTCGTCTTGCCGGACCCGGACGGGCCCGTCACGACGGTGAGCCCCGGGATCGGGATGTCCGCGCTGAGCCCCTCGACGACCGGCTCGGACGCGCCGGGCCAGCGCAGGGAGAGGTCCTCGACTGCGAGGCTCCGCAGGCCCTCCGCCACGGGCGCACCGGGGGCCGCCCTCGGGTCGCGCGAGGCATCGCCGCGGTCGTCCTCTGCCTCGTCGTCGAGGTCATCGATGCGACTGAGCACCCGGCGCAGGGACGGCCACAGCTGCACGGCCGCGAGTGAGTCCAGCAGGGCGTCCGTCAGACCCAGGGGCAGCAGGACGGCGACCGCCAGCATCTCCCCCGACACCGCACCGGCGCCGGTCAGCGGACCCACCAGGACGAGGGTGATGAGAGCCGCTGCCGTCATCGCGGCGGTCACGATGGCTTCGCCCAGACCCGTGGCCCGCAGGGCGCGACGCTCGCTCGCAGAGGCGTGTGCGTCCTCGGCGGCCAGGCGTTCAGCCGGTGCCCGCCATGCTCCATCCGGAGCCAGATCATCGCGCGCGGCCAGGATCGCCTCGACGCCGGACAGGACCCGTCCGCGGGCGTCGACCCGCACGACACCCGCTCGCCGGTCGACCGCCAGCGCCAGCGCCGAGGCCGGGACGAGCGCGACAACGAGCGCGATGAGGGCGGTCCAGCCGGCCGACGGGTGGATGAGGAACAGGGTGACGACGGCGGCGATGCCCACGAGGACCGCGATGACCGGCGGCAGCACGACGCGCGGCACCAGGTCTCGAACATCGTCCACGTCCGCGATGAGCGTTCGCAGTGCACCGCCGCCGCGCGTGATGCGCCGGTCGGCCGTGCCGCGGCGCGCCAGCCCGTTCCACAGGCGCGTCCGCAGACGGGTGAGCGCATCGAGCACGGCGTCGTGGAGCCACAGCCGCTGCGCGTAGGCGAAGACCGAGCGGGACAGGCCGAAGAAGCGCACGCCCACGATCGCCACGAGCAGGTACATGATCGGGGGCTGTGCGGATGCGCGGACGATGAGCCATGCGGACACGCCCGTCAGCGCCGCGCCCGCCGCCGTCGACAGGACACCGAAGAGCACGGCGGTGAGGAATCTGCGGGAGAACGGGTTGACCGCCCGCACGAGGCGGCGCAGCAGGGTGCGCGTCGACGGGTCGGCCGCAGGCAGGGGTGTGTCCAGGCGGGCGTGCTCGTGCGGCGCCGCGTCCTCCGTGGTGGGGGCTCCGGCCTCGTCGTCCCGCTCAGCGACGTCCGCCGCTGTCAGCTCGGGCGCGGCCGCGTGGATCTGTCCGTCCGCCACCCGCACGACGCGATCGGCCTCCTGCACGAGGAGCAGGTCGTGGGTCGCGACGAGCGTCGGCACGCTGCGGCTCAGCTCACGGATCTCCGCACGCACGCGGCGGGCCGTCGCGTCGTCCAGGTGCGCGGTGGGCTCGTCCAGCACGACGAGCCCCGCTCCCGCGAGGACCGAGGCGCGCACGCGCGCCAGCGCGAGCCGCTTCTGCTGCCCCGGGCTCAGCGCGGCGCAGGGGAAGTCCGGATCGATGCTCAGTCCCGCGAATCGCAGGCACTGCGCGAGAGCCTCACGCCGATCCGGGTCGGCGGGATCCGCGTCCCGCAGTGCGGCCGGCAGCCGCAGGGCGACCTCCTCTCCCGCGGTCGCCGCGACCATGCGCGGACTCTGGGGCGCGGATGCCACGACCGGGGGTGCCACGACAGTTCCGTCGACCACCACGCCGTCGCCGCCGCGCCGAAGACCGGCGAGGACGTCGAGAAGAGTCGACTTCCCCGCTCCCGAGGCCCCGGTCACGACGGTGAGCCCGCCGTCGCCCAGGTCGGCACTCGCCCGCGCGAGGACGGCAGGACCATCCGTTCCGTACCGCACCGTGAGGCCCTCGACCCGCACGCCGCCTCCCGCGCGCACGACGCTCGCGGCCACCGGGGCGCCGATGACCTCCGTGATCCGGTCGTACGCGGCGAGCCCGTTCTCCGTCGAGTGGAAGGCCGATCCCAGCCGGCGCAGCGGGAGGTAGCACTCGGGGGCCAGGATGAGCGCCAGCAGGCCCGCCTCGAGCGTCATGGTTCCGTACACGAGGCGCACGCCCACGAACACGGCGACGACGGCGACGGACAGGGTCGCGATGAGCTCGAGGGCGAGGGCGGACAGGAAGGCGACGCGCAGAGTGGTCATCGTCGTGTCGCGATACTGCTGGGACACGACGCGCAGCGCCTCCGTCTGTGCGCGCAGCCGCCCCAGTCCCACGAGGACCGGGACGCCGCGGGCCAGCTCCACGAGGTGGCCGGACAGGCGGTCGAGGGCGCGCGTCGCGTCCTCGACCCGCTCCGCCGTGTACTGGCCGATGAGGATCATGAAGACCGGCACCAGCGGCAGGGTGAGGACGATGATGAGCGCGCTCACCCAGTCCGACCACAGGATCCGCGCACCCACGACGAGGGGCACGACAGCGCTCGCCGTCAGCGCGGGGATGACGGCGGTGAAGTAGTCGTCGATGTCATCGAGCGACCGCGTCGCCAGGAGCGCCAGCGATCCGTCCGTGCCGCGCACGTCCCGGCCGCCGCCGGCGAACATCCGCGCGATGAAGCGGCGACGCAGCCCCGTCTTCGCCCCGACGGAGCTCATCGCTCCCGATGCCTTGCTCGCCCACGCCGCCAGGGCCTGGCAGACGACGCCGATGAGCCCGGTCAGCAGCGGACCGCGCAGGTCCTCGCCCGCCATGGCACCCACGACACCGCGGGCCAGGGCATCCGCGACGAGCACGAGCCCCACCGCCTGGACGGCCGCGACCACGGCGGCCGCCCACAGTCCCGCCTTGGCGGCCGGCGAGGCCAGGGCGAGGCGCAGCGGCGACCGGGATGGGGCCTCGGGCGCGGTCTGCCGGTCAGCCGCCCCGGACTGCTCCGGGGCATCAGCGGGGCGGGTGGGCTGCGCGGTGTGCTGCATGGCCGGGCGGGTCTCCTCAGACGGTCAGCGACGCGTGGCCGCGGATGGCGGCGGGCACCGTGTGGGCGGGCGGGATGTGGTCGACGGTCAGGCGCTTCGCGAAGACGGAGTAGCTCCACGCCTGATAGGCGATGACGATCGGCACCGCCACGACCGCGACGATGAACATGACACCCAGTGTGTACCCGGACGAGGACGCCGTGTGGATCGTGAGGTCGTGCGCGGCATCCAGGGAGGACGGCAGGACGACCGGGAAGACCGTCGTGAAGATCGCGGTGACGCCCGCGGCCAGGAAGACGGACTGCCCCAGGAACGAGGACACCTCGCCGCCTGACCGCATCCGGGTCCACGAGTACCCCGCGGCGACGGCCGCGACGACGACGAGCGACCAGCCCAGCACGCCGCCGGACGACTGGACCTGGACCCACACGACCCAGCCCACCAGCGGCAGGAGGAGGACCGGTGCCCAGCGCGTCGCCAGCACCCGCGCACGGACCCGCACGTCGCCGTCCGTCTTGAGGGTGAGGAAGAGGAGGCCGTGCAGGATCGAGAAGCACACGGTGCCGACGCCGCCCAGCACGGCGGGGATCGTCACCCACGCGAACGGTCCGCCGATGTTGTCGCCGTTGGCGTCCAGCGGCAGGCCCGTCGTCGTGAGCGCCAGCATGGCGCCCACGCAGAAGGCCGCGATGAACGAGCCGATCGCCAGGCACCAGGTCCAGCCGTCGACCCAGCGCTGGGACGTGCCGCGCTTGCCACGGTACTCGATCGCCACGGCCCGCAGGATGAGGCCCACCAGCGCCAGGGTGAGCGGCAGGTAGAGGGCGGAGAAGAGGCTCGCGTACCAGTGCGGGAATGCGGCGAACATCGCGCCGCCCGCCGTGATGAGCCAGACCTCGTTGCCGTCCCACACCGGGCCGATCGTGTTGAGCAGCAGCCTGCGCTCGCGCTCATCGCGGGCGAAGGTCTTCATGAGGATGCCGATGCCCAGGTCGAACCCCTCGAGGAAGAGGTAGCCCAGCCAGAGGACGGCGATGAGGATGAACCAGATGACGGGCAGCGCTTCAGCCATGACGTCTCCTTGAGTGACCGTGTCCGTGGATCAGTAGGCGAACGACAGGACGTCGTCCTCGTCGCCGGTCGCAGTGGCGCGAGTCTTCGCGGACTCCCGCTGCGCGAGCTCCGGCATGGCCGAGGCCACACCGCCGCGCACGTACTGGATGATGAGCTTGAGCTCGAACACCATGAGCACGCCGTACAGCAGCGTGAGGACGCAGACGGATGTGAGCAGCATCGCCGGCGTGACCGTGGGTGAGACCGCGGCGGCGGTGAAGAGGAAGACTCCGTCGATGCCGGAGGGATCCGGGTTGGGCGCCACGACGAACGGCTGACGGCCCATCTCCGTGAAGATCCAGCCCGCGGAGTTCGCGATGAACGGCGCGGTGATTCCCCAGAGCGCCAGGTGGGAGAGGAACCGGGACCGGGGCACCGTCCCCTTCCGCGTGACGATGAGCGCGAACACCGCGGCCGCGGCGGCCAGTGCGCCGAACCCGATCATCATCCGGAAGCCCCAGTAGGTGACGAACATGGACGGCTGGTAGTCGATCTCCTGTCCGGAGTACTCGCCGTACATCGGGTCCTCGGGCATGTGCGTGCCGTAGGACTCCTCGTACTCCGGGATGAGGGAGTTCACGCCGGGCACGTCCGTCTCGAAGTCGCCCTTCGCGAGGAACGACAGGATGCCGGGGATCTCGATGACAGGAGTGACGTCCTCGCAGCGGTTCGAGTTGAGGTCGCCCACCGTCAGCACGGAGAACTGGGTCCCGTCGTGGCAGGCGGCCTCGGCCGAGGCCATCTTCATGGGCTGCTGCTCGTACATGAGCTTCGCCTGGATGTCGCCGGTGAGGGCGACCGCGGCGAAGGAGAAGACCGCGACCCAGGCACCCAGCCGCAGCGACCGCCACCACACGAGGTAGTCCGCCTTGTCACGCCCGGGCACATCCGTCGCCTCACCCACGACCACGCGGCCCGTGTCGTCGACAGTGTCGATGCCGTCTGAGCGGCGGCGCCACAGGTGGTACCAGGAGATGCCCAGCAGGAATGCCGCTCCCACGGAGACGGCGCCGGCGATCGTGTGGGACGTCGCGGCCAGTGCCGTGTTGTTCGTCAGCACCGCCCAGACATCGGTCATGACGGGACGGCCGTCGATCATCTCGACACCCACGGGGTGCTGCATCCACGAGTTCGCGACGATGATGAAGTAGGCGGATATCCACGAGCCGATGACGGCGCACCAGAGCACGGTCAGGTGGAGCCGCTTGCTCAGGCGGCCCCAGCCGAAGATCCAGAGGCCGATGAACGTCGATTCGAGGAAGAAGGCCAGCAGCGCCTCCATCGCGAGCGGTGCGCCGAAGACGTCGCCCACGAACCGGGAGTACTCGCTCCAGGCCATGCCGAACTGGAACTCCTGCACGAGCCCCGTCGCCACGCCCATGATGAAGTTGATGAGGAAGAGCTTCCCCCAGAACTTCGTGGCGCGCAGCCACACCTCGTTGCCGGTGCGGTGCCACATCGTCTGCAGGACGGCGACGAGCAGGCCCAGTCCCAGAGTGAGGGGCACCATCCAGAAGTGATAGACGGTCGTGATGCCGAACTGCCAACGGGCGATCAGCACGGGATCCAGTTCCACGGGTCCTCCTGCGTGAGGCGGCGCTCAGCCGCGACGACGGAACTTCTACAGTCCGTAGAATACGGGCCGCGGACGAGCAGCGGCACCCGGAGCCATTCGCGAGCCGCCTGAGTCTCACGATGTGGACTGCAATTCGAGCGGCGCTTCTCAGCCGCCCACCAGGACCGCGTGGTATTTTTAGTGTTCACGTGCGCACCGCTCATCGAAGCGGGATCTGCCGTGCGCGTGCAGCTGGTTGAAGGAGACGCATTGGATAACCTCGGAGAGCTCGAGCGCGACGTCATGGACGTGCTGTGGTCCCAGAACGAAGGGCTCACCGCCGCCGCTCTCCGGGATCTGCTGGCTGATCGCGGTCTCGCCCTCACCACCGTGCACACCGTGCTCACGCGCCTGGAGAAGAAGGGCTACGTCGTCCGCGATCGCGCCCTGCGCCCGCACGTCTACAGCTCGTCCTCCAGCAAGGAGGAGCACGTGAGCGATCTGCTGTCCGAGGTCCTCGACCAGGCCGGCGATCGCCGCGCCGTGCTCGCCCGCTTCCTCGGCACCGTCTCGCTGTCCGACACCGCCTTCCTGCGCGGTGTCCTCGATTCGCGCCTGCGCCGCACCGAGGTCGGCTGACCCTCATGCGGACGGCCCTCGGGCCCGGCCCCCACCGCCCGCTCGCACCTGCAGCGCTCCACCCATGACCGTCGTCGGACTGGCACTCCTCCTGCTGGCCGCCGTCCTCGCATGGCCCGTGCCCGTGCGCATCGCCGCCCTGCAGCAGCGCGACCGCCGGACCGCGGATCCGGTCGCCTCGATCATCGTCTGGCAGGCCATCGGACTGGCCGGCGGTCTCTCGCTCATCTCCGCGTGCATCGCATTCGCGCTCGCACCGCTCCTGTCCCGGCCGGACGGCACACTCGTCCAGACGCTGCGGTGGTGGAACTGGGTCCCCCTCATCGCGGGCCTGGGACTCCTCCTGCTGCTGCTCGCCTCTCTGGCCTGGGAGGCCCGGAAGGCCCAGCGCCAGCGGATCCGCCATCGGGAGATGCTCGCACTCGTGTCCCGCTCCCGCGGCGGCCAGCCGGAGACCCGCGTCATCGACACGCAGCACGCGATCGCCTATTCCGTCTCCGGCGGCGAGGGCACGACCGTCATCTCCACCGGCCTCCTCGAGCTGCTCGATGAGGACGAGCGCGAGGCTGTGCTCGCCCACGAGCGGGAGCACCTGCGCTTCCACCACAACCTGCTGACGCTGCCGTTCGCGTCCTGGCACCGCACCCTGCCGTTCCTGCCGGCCGCGTCGACGGCACTGGAGTCCGTGAGCGCTGCGATCGAGGTCATGGCCGATGATGCGGCGCGCGGGTCCGTCTCCGAGCCCGCCTTCGCCCGCGCGCTGGCCAAGGTCTCGAACGGGCAGGATGGATCACCCCGCGATCATGACGCCCGCCTCACCCGTGTGCGGATCGAGCGCCTGGCGCAGCCCCTGGATCCGGACACGGTCCGTCCGCGCATCCGGGCGACGCTCTACGCGGTCTGCCTCGTCGCCGTGCCCCCGCTCATCCTCATCGGGACGATCATCTACAGCTGAGCTGACGACGGCCGAGCCGACGCCAGCTGAGCCCGCAGGCGCGTCGTCCGACGACTCCCGCGTCCGGGTGTGGACTCACCCGCTCGACGGACGCCTCACGCGTCGATGCGCTCGGCGTCGAGCTCCGCGGCGCCCGCGACGATGAACTCCTTGCGGGGTGCGACCTCGGAGCCCATGAGCAGGGCAAAGGTCCGCTCCGCGGCCTCGACATCGGCCATCGTGACCCGCCGCAGGCTGCGCATCGACGGATCCATCGTCGTCTCGGCCAGCTGGTCCGCGTCCATCTCGCCCAGTCCCTTGTAGCGCTGGATTGGCTCCTTGTAGGACTTCTTCTGCTTCTCCAGACGCTTGAGCAGCGCGGTGAGCTCGGCCTCGGAGTACGTGTAGACGACCTCGTTGGGCTTCCCGCGGCCCGTCACGACCTCGATGCGGTGCAGCGGCGGGACCGCCGCGAACACACGGCCGGCCTCCACGAGCGGGCGCATGTAGCGGAAGAAGAGCGTCAGCAGCAGGGTGCGGATGTGCGCCCCGTCGACGTCCGCGTCCGTCATGATGATGACCTTGCCGTAGCGGGCGGCCTCGACATCGAAGCTGCGACCGGCGCCCGCGCCCACGACCTGGATGAGCGCGGCGCACTCGGCGTTCGCCAGCATGTCTGCGACGGACGCCTTCTGCACATTGAGGATCTTGCCCCGGATGGGGAACAGCGCCTGGTTCTCCGAGTCGCGGGCCGCCTTCGCGGTGCCCATCGCGGAGTCGCCCTCGACGATGAAGAGCTCGGTGCGATCGGAGTCGCTCACACGGCAGTCGTAGAGCTTCGCCGGCAGCGAGGACGACTCGAGCGCGGTCTTGCGCCGCTGGTTCTCGCGGTGCGTCCGCGCGGAGATGCGCGCCTTCATCTCGGAGACGACCTTCTCCAGCAGCTGTCCGGCCTGCGCCTTCGTCTGCCGAGCCGTCGACTCCAGCTGGCTGCCCAGCTCGCGCTCGACCGTCTGCGCCACGATCCGGCGCACGGCAGCCGTGCCCAGCACTTCCTTCGTCTGCCCCTCGAACTGGGGCTCGGCCAGTCGGACCGTCACGACGGCGGTGAGGCCCGCCAGCACGTCGTCCTTCTCGAGCTTGTCCTTGCCCGCCTTGAGCTTGCGCGCGTTCGCTTCGACGGCCTTCCGCATCGTCTTGAGCAGCGCCTGCTCGAAGCCCGCGACGTGGGTGCCGCCCTTGGGCGTGGCGATGATGTTGACGAAGCTGCGCACCTTCGTCTCGTAGCCGGATCCCCAGCGCAGCGCGATGTCGACGCCCACGTCGCGCTTCACATCGGTCGACACCATGTGGCCGGTGTCGTCGAGGACCGGCACGGTCTCCGTGAACGTCCCCTGCCCCGTGAAGCGCCACACGTCGGTGAGGCCGGGGTCGACCGCCAGGTGGTCGACGAACTCGGAGATCCCGCCCTCGTAGCGGAACTCCTCCGTGCGCGACGGCACGACCTCGCCGTTCTCGTCCCGCACGACGCCCCGGTCGTCCCGGACGGTGATGCCGAGGCCAGGGATGAGGAACGCGGTCTGCCGGGCCCGGTCCGCGAGCTCCGTGTACTGGAACTGCGCATCCGGCAGGAAGATCTGGGGGTCGGCCCAGTAGCGGACGCGCGTGCCGGTGGCGCCGCGCTTGGCCTTCCCCACGATCTCCAGCCCGGTGGGCTCCGTGAAGGGGGTGAAGGGGTTGTCCGGGGACGCGGTGCCGGACGAGTCGTCGAACCGCCCCGGCTCGCCGCGCCGGAAGGACATGCGGTGCACCTTCGACGCGCGCGTGACCTCGACATCGAGGCGGGCGGACAGCGCGTTGACGACAGAGGCGCCCACACCGTGCAGCCCGCCGGCGGCCGCGTACGATCCGCCACCGAACTTGCCGCCGGCGTGCAGCTTCGTCATGACGACCTCGACGCCGCTGAGCCCGGTGCGCGGCTCGATGTCGACGGGGATGCCGCGGCCGGCGTCCTCGACCGTCACGGACCCGTCCGCGGACAGCGTCACGTCGATGGTGCTGCCGTACCCGCCCAGGGCCTCGTCGACGGAGTTGTCGATGATCTCCCACAGGCAGTGCATGAGGCCGCGAGTGTCCGTCGTGCCGATGTACATGCCGGGGCGCTTCCGCACGGCTTCGAGACCGGACAGGACGGACAGGTGCCTCGCGTCGTAAGCGTCCTCTGCGTCCTTGGTCGCCTTCCGTGCCATCGACACTCCTCTCCCCGTGGAACCGACGCCTCATTCTAGTGCTCCTGGGCCGTCCCGCCGCGGATCGGGGTGCGCAGGGCGCGCCGCGGCGGGCACGCATGCGGCATACTGCCAGACGTGGACCCCACCGCCGCCCGCACCGGGCACCACCGCCGAGGCCGCCGTCACCCGTTGCTGTCGGGTCCCGGCCCGCTGCGACCGGCACCTGCGTTCGCCGCCCTGGCTCTCGCGGTGCTGCTCACCGCCTGCGGCATCGGCCCGAACGACCCGGACGCCTCAGAGACCGCGGGGGCCTCCGCGCCCCCCACCGGCACAGCGGCGAGCGGACCTGATTCCTCAGCCACGGCCTCGGCGACGGGGCCCTCCCCCACAGCAGAGGACGCACCCCTCGACGGGCTCGTCATTGCAGTCGATCCCGGGCACAACGGCGGCAACAGCAGCGATCCGGCGGCGATCAACGCGGAGGTGCCGGACGGGCGCGGGGGCACGAAGGCGTGCAACACGGTGGGGACGCAGACGGACGACGGCTACCCGGAGCACCGGTTCAACTGGGAGACCGCTCAGGCGCTGCGGGAAGCGCTCGAGGAGGCAGGCGCCGGGGTCGTCCTGAGTCGCGACTCGGACGACGGGGTGGGTCCGTGCGTCGATGAGCGCGGCGGGTTCGCAGACGACGCGGACGCCCTGGTGAGCCTCCATGCGAACGGGACCGAGGACCGCTCCGCCCGCGGCTTCCACGTCGTCGCGGCACCGGCCGGCGAGCACGCGGATGAGGAGACAGCGGAGGCATCGGAGCAGCTGGCCTCCGCTCTGGTCGACGCCCTCGAGGACGAGGACTTCGCGCCCAATCCGGCGTACGACTCCCCCGTCATCCGCACGGACCTCGCCACCCTCAACCACGCCTCGGTCCCCGCCGTCCTGCTGGAGGCCGGCGAGATGCGCAGCGCGGACGACGCCGCACTGCTGGAATCATCCGACGGGCAGGAGCGGATCGCGGATGCCATCGTCGACGCGCTCGTCGAGGTGCTGGACCCCTAGACTGGCACTTCCGTTCCCCACCTCAGGAGTTCCCGTGTCAGAGACCCCGTACGACCCGCCCGCAGGCACCACGTGCTGGTTCGAGCTGAGCTCGCCTGACCCCGCCGCCGCGCAGGAGTTCTACTCCGCGCTGCTGGGCTGGGAGTTCGACGGCACCGGACCCCTGGGGCTGGGATCTGCCGCACACGCGGACGGGCGGCGCGTCGCCGGCGTGAGCGAGCAGCCTGCGGGGCAGCAGGGACCGGCCTTCTGGTCGGTCTACTTCCGCGTCGAGGACCTGTCCGCACACCTGGCCGCGGTGGACGCGGCCGACGGTCAGGCGCTCATGGCGATCCCGGACTTCGACGGCACCGCGGGCGTCGCGCTCGTCGCGGATACGGCAGGAACGGCGTTCGGCGTCCTCCAGTACGACGATGACCGTGCCCTGCAGGCGCACGGCAGCCCTGGGTCGGTGGGCTGGGCGGAGCTGTTCGCGGGCTCCCCCGCCGTCCGCGACTTCTACACCGCCGTGTTCGACTGGGGCTTCACCCCGCTGTCGGAGCAGGAGGAGCAGGGGTACTGGGCGATCGACCGCGCCGAGGCCCGCGTGGGCGGGCTCTTCGACGCGACGGGCGTGTCCATCCCGCCGCACTGGGAGGCGCACCTCTGCGTGCCGGACGTCGACGCGCTCGTCGACCGCGTGACGGAGCTGGGCGGCGATGTCCTGGCCGCACCGCACGACTCGCACCACGGTCGCGTGGGGCGGTTCATCGACGCGCAGAACGCCGCCTTCACCCTCGTGACGCCCACCGCCTGAGCGGCTGCGCGCCGCGACGCCCCGTCAGTGGCAACGGCCCCGCCCTCCCGGAGGAGGAGCGGGGCCGTTGCCTGTGCGGGTGAGCCGAGTGCGGCTCAGTCGAGCACCTGTCAGTCGAGGTAGTCGCGCAGGACCTGCGAGCGAGA
>DWZY01000037.1 GCA_019117325.1 Candidatus Brevibacterium intestinigallinarum | reverse complement strand
GCGGACTCGAGGCGGTCCAGGCGCTCCTCGATGCGGGCGAGCTGCGCGGCCAGCGCATCCAGCCCGGGTTCGTGGTCGCCTGCTCCGGTGGGCGGGGGAGTCATCATGGTGATGAATGTACGGAAGTACGTAGAAACATGTCAAGGCTGGTGGGTGGGGGTTGCACGTCTTCTCCCAGGAGGGTGTTCCGGTCCTCGTCTCTGTCGCGTTCTGGATGACTCTGCTGTGCGGCGCACTGGGACTCGGGGCCTCGCTCGTGCGGCTGATCCAGCGGGTGGCCGACTGGGGGTTCGTGCACGGAGGCGACCAGCTCGCGGAGGGCCTGCTGGGGACCGGGGCTCTCGTGGTCTTCGCGCTTGTCTGCCTCCTGCAGATCCTCGGATCCTTCAAGGTCCGTGAAGGGCTTCATGGAGCGCGGGTGCTCCTGGCGATCCTTGCGCTTCCGAGCATGCTGCTGGGCGTCACAGTCGTGGCGACCTCCGGCACCATGGGCGGACTGGCCGGGGCCGTGAGCTTCATGGTCGTGCCATTCCTCTGGACGGAGACGCCCCAGGCCTGGTTCCGCTTCCACCGGAAGACCCGCGCGTGATCATCGGCCCCGAGCTGAGGCTATGATCATCCTGTCGTACCGATTTCGATCCTGAGGAGAGCCGGGCCGCCGGCCGTCACCCGCGGATCCCTTCTCCCCAGAGGTCTCCATGTTCCTGTCCTCCGCTGCGCGCGCCCGATTCCTGACCGTGATCGTCGCCGTCCTCGCACTCATTGCGCCGATGCTGTTCGCGCCCACCGCCGCGCAGGCCGCGGTGAAGAAGCCGCTGGACATCGTCACGGTGTACTACAACCCGCCGGGCCCGGACCACGCCCGCAACAGCCTGCGCAACAAGGAGTACATCAAGGTCAAGAACACGTCGTCGAAGACGCTGACGCTGACCGGCTACACGATCCGCGACAACGGCCCGCAGAAGTTCACGTTCCCCAAGGGCACGAAGCTGAAGAAGGGCAAGACGCTCACGATCCGCTCGGGCACGGGGAAGAAGAGCTCCTCGGTCCTGTACTGGGGCAAGGCGAGCTACATCTGGAACAACACCGGAGACACCGCCCGCCTCTACAACTCCAAGGGCAAGCTCCTCGAGTCCTGCAAGTACACGGGGAAGCGGAAGAAGGCCACGAAGACCTACGCTCGCGCGACGGCGACGACCGTCTACTGCTGACCGTAGCCGTTAGGGTGACGGTATGAGCGCAGAGCCGCCCGCACCCGGACCCGGACCCGGGGTCCTCGACGCCGTCGTCGTCGGCTCCGGCCCCAACGGGCTGGCCGCCGCCGTCACCCTGGCCCGCGCAGGGCTGAGCGTCCTCGTCCTCGAAGCGGAATCCACCGCCGGCGGCGGTGCCCGCACCCTCGACCTGGGCCTGGCTCCCGGCCTCACCCACGACCTGTGTGCGGCGGTCCATCCGCTGGCCGTCGCGAGCCCCTTCTTCCGCGCCTTCGACCTGGCTGCCCGCGGCGTCGACCTCCGCACCCCGGACGTGTCCTACGCGCAGCCGCTGGACGATGCCCCCGCCGCGCTCGCCCATCGCGACCTGGAGCGCACGGTCGCGGACCTGGGCACCGACGGCCCCACCTGGCGCCGCCTCTTCGAACCCCTGGCCGCCGCACCCGAGGCCGTCATCGAGCTGGCCCTGGGCGACAAGCGCTCCCTCCCGCGCCTCCGCGGACTCGCAGACCTGCGCGCCGCCGCCGGGTTCGCCGCAGGCGCCGTGCTCGACGGGACGCTCGCCTGGAACCTCCCCTGGCGCACCGAGGCCGCCCGCGCCCTGCTCACCGGGGTCGCAACCCACGCGATCGGCCGCCAGCCCTCGCCCACGACCGCCGGGACGGGCCTGCTGCTGGCCGCGCTCGCCCACGCGGACGGATGGCCGATCCCCGCCGGCGGCTCCCAGGCGATCACGGACGCGCTCCTGGCCGACCTCGCCGCCCACGGCGGGGAGGTCCGCACGGGCACCCGGGTCCGCTCGCTCGCGGACCTGCCCGCGGCCTCGGCGATCCTGCTCGACACCACCGCCGAGGCCGCAGCCAGCATCCTGGGCGACTTCCTTCCCAGCCGGGTCGGCGCGGGGCTGCGGCGTCTGGGCCACGGCCCCGGCGCGGCGAAGGTCGACCTGGTCCTCGACGGGCCGATCCCGTGGGCCGACCCGCGCGTGGGCGAGGCGGGCACGGTCCACGTGGGCGGGACGCGCGCGCAGATGGCCGCCGCCGAGGCCGAGGTCCTCCGCGGCCGCATGCCTGCCCGCCCGGTGGTTCTCGTGAGCGATCCGGGCGTCCACGATGCCTCGCGAGTGGTGGACGGCCTGCGCCCGGTGTGGGCGTACGCGCACGTGCCCGCGGACTGCCCGATCGATCCCACGCGGTTCGTGCTGGCTCAGCTCGAGCGCTTCGCTCCCGGGATCCGCGACCGGATCGTCGCGGTGCAGGGCACGCCTGCCAGCCGGATGGGCGAGCACAACGCGAACCTGGTGGGCGGCGACATCAGCGGCGGACGGATGAGCCTGGGCCGGCTGGTCGCCAGACCCCGGTACGCCTGGAGCACGCACCGGCTCGCGGGTGCTGGGAGCGCACCCGCCGCGTACCTCTGCTCGTCCGCGACGACGCCCGGTCCGGGCGTGCACGGGATGGCGGGGCTGTACGCGGCGCGCTCGGTGCTGCGGGACGTGTTCGGTGTGCAGGAGCTGCCGGATGTGGGACCCGGAGTAGGTAGGGCGACGGGACCATCACTGCACGATCAGGTCGCCTGACAACCCGAGCGGGGCCCGGATGCAACCCGACACTGACACGACTGGATCTCAACTCAACGGTGAGAGGACCTGACGGATGAAGGAGACGAGCATGGAGAAGCGGCTGGCCACGTGGATGAGCCCGGAATCGAACCGGTGGGCATTCACCCACGTGCGGGAGGTCATCCCGACAGCGCGGATCGCGCGCGGAACCGAAGCTGTGGAGCTGGGGGAGGGGAGCGCCAGCCAGCTCGACCCGAGTACGCAGCTGCCGGGCTCCGGGACCACCGTCGATGCGTA
>DWZY01000334.1 GCA_019117325.1 Candidatus Brevibacterium intestinigallinarum | reverse complement strand
TCTGCGCGGTGAGCTGGAGAAGCTCACCGGCAAGCAGATCCAGCTGAACATCCTCGAGGTCAAGAACACCGAGGTCGACGCGCAGCTCGTCGCGCAGGGCGTTGCCGAGCAGCTCGCCAGCCGCGTGGCATTCCGCCGCGCGATGCGCAAGGCGATCCAGAGCGCACAGCGTGCGGGCGCCAAGGGCATCCGCGTGCAGTGCAGCGGCCGCCTGGGCGGCGCTGAGATGAGCCGGACCGAGTTCTACCGCGAGGGCCGTGTGCCGCTGCACACGCTCCGCGCGAACATCGACTACGGCTTCTTCGAGGCGCACACCACCTTCGGCCGGATCGGCGTGAAGGTGTGGATCTACAAGGGCGACCTCACCGACAAGGAGCTCGCGGCGCAGGAGGCCTCGCAGCCTTCGGGTCGTGGACCCCGCGGTGCGGCTCCCGGCGGTGCACGCGGACGCCAGCGCGGCGGACGCGGTCGCGGTCGCGGTGCCGACGCCCAGAGGAAGACTGACAACACTGCCGAGGCCGCTCCCGCGGCCGAGGCCGGATCGGAGGGCTGACGCATGCTCATCCCGCGCCGTGTCAAGCACCGCAAGCAGCACCATCCCGGGCGCCGCGGCATGTCGAAGGGCGGCAACACCGTCACGTTCGGTGACTGGGGCATCCAGGCACTGACTCCGGCATACGTGACGAACCGCCAGATCGAGGCCGCTCGTATCGCGATGACCCGTCACATCAAGCGAGGCGGAAAGGTGTGGATCAACATCTACCCGGACCGTCCGCTGACGAAGAAGCCGGCCGAGACCCGCATGGGTTCCGGCAAGGGCTCGCCGGAGTGGTGGGTCGCGAACGTGAAGCCGGGCCGAGTGATGTTCGAGCTCGCCGGTGTGTCCGAGGAAGTCGCGCGCGAGGCCCTGCGCCTGGCGATGCACAAGCTTCCGCTCAAGGCCCGCATCGTGCGGCGCGAAGGTGGTGAATGAGAATGGCGATCGGTTCCAAGGATCTCTCCATGGACGCGCTCGATGGCTTTGACAACGAGCGTCTCGCCGAGGAGCTGAAGAAGGCCAAGGCCGAGCTCTTCAACCTCCGCTTCCAGACGGCCACCGGCCAGCTGGAGAGCCACGGTCGGCTCAAGGCGGTCCGCCGCGACATCGCACGGATCTACACGGTGCTGAACGAGCGCAAGCTCGCGATCCGCACCGATCCGACCGCAGCGAAGGAAGAGGGTAACTGATGTCCGAGCAGACACAGACCGCCGTCGAGCGCGGCTCGCGCAAGACGGCCCGCGGCTACGTCGTCTCCGACAAGATGGACAAGACCATCGTCGTCGAGGTCGAGGACCGCAAGAAGCACCGCCTGTACGGCAAGGTGCTTCGCACGACCAGCAAGATCAAGGTCCACGACGAGGAGAACACGGCCGGCATCGGCGATCTCGTCGTCGTGGCCGAGACCCGTCCGCTGTCCGCGTCCAAGCGCTGGCGCCTCGTCGAGATCGCCGAACGCGCCAAGTGACCGCGTCGCTCTGACCCCCGTCTCCCCCGGTCCCGCCTCTTCCGCGGCGGCCACCGGGGACCGGGGGTGAGCGGACGGCTGCCCCATATCCGTTCCGCCAGGCTCGCGTTCGCGCGAGAACCGGCGAGACGACAGGAGAGAACAAGTGATTCAGCAGGAGTCGCGACTCAAGGTCGCCGACAACACCGGAGCGAAGGAGATCCTCGCAATCCGTGTGCTCGGCGGCTCCGGCCGGCGCTACGCCGGCATCGGCGACCAGATCGTCGCCACCGTCAAGGATGCGATCCCTGGCGGAAACGTCAAGAAGGGCGATGTGGTCAAGGCCGTCATCGTCCGCACCGTCAAGGAGCGCCGTCGTCCGGATGGCTCGTACATCCGCTTCGACGAGAACGCCGCTGTCATCCTCAAGGCTGACGGCGAGCCGCGCGGCACGCGCATCTTCGGCCCCGTGGGCCGTGAGCTGCGCGACAAGAAGTTCATGAAGATCGTCTCGCTGGCTCCGGAGGTGCTCTGATCATGGCGAAGCTCAAGATCAAGAAGGGTGACCTGGTGCAGGTCATCGCCGGCGCGCGCCAGGAGCGCGGAGGCGACCGCGGCAAGCAGGGGAAGGTGCTCGAGGTCTACCCCGAGCGCAACCGCGTGCTCGTCGAGGGCGTCAACCGCGTCTCGAAGCACCGCAAGCCGTCGCAGACCGCATCCGGCGTCACCGCCGGTGGCATCGAGATCCACGAGGCTCCCATTCACGTGTCGAACGTGATGCTCGTCGATCCCAAGGACAACAAGCCGACGCGCGTGGGCTACCGCGAGGAGACCGTCGAGCGCGACGGCCGCTCCCGCACGGTCCGCGTCCGCGTGTCGCGTCGCACGGGGGAGGACATCTGATGACCGAGACCACACACGCACGTCCGGCACCGCGCCTCAAGCAGGTCTACCGCGACGAGATCGTGGCGAAGCTGCAGGAGGAGTTCTCCTACGCGAACCCCATGCAGGTGCCCGGCCTCGTCAAGGTCGTCGTGAACATGGGTGTCGGAGACGCCGCCCGTGATTCCAAGCTCATCGAGGGCGCGATCCACGACCTCACCCTCATCACGGGTCAGAAGCCCGTCGTCACCCGCGCCCGGAAGTCCATCGCGCAGTTCAAGCTGCGCGAGGGTCAGCCGATCGGTGCGCACGTGACGATGCGCGGTGCCCGCATGTGGGAGTTCGTCGACCGCGTCGTCTCCCTGGCGCTGCCCCGCATCCGCGACTTCCGCGGACTGTCGGACCGCCAGTTCGATGGCAACGGCAACTACACGTTCGGTCTCACGGAGCAGTCGATGTTCCACGAGATCGATCAGGACCAGATCGATCGCGTCCGCGGCATGGACATCACGATCGTGACGACCGCCAAGACGGACGACGAGGGACGCGCACTCCTGCGCCACCTCGGCTTCCCGTTCAAGAAGAACTGAACCTCTACGTCGCAGGTCCCGGCGCACAGCGCGGGGAAACCGTGACGAGGAAGGGCACGAGCCCACTATGACTATGACCGATCCCGTCGCAGACATGCTCACGCGTCTGCGCAACGCGAACTCGGCGTACCACGAGGACGTGAGCATGCCTTACAGCAAGCTCAAGTCCGCGATCGCCGTGATCCTCAAGAACGAGGGCTACATCTCCGACTACCGCGTCGCCGACGCGGAGGTCGGGAAGACCCTCGAGCTCGATCTGAAGTTCGGACCCAACCGCGAGCGCTCGATCGCCGGCATCCGCCGCGTGTCGAAGCCGGGTCTGCGCGTGTACGCCAAGTCGAACAGCCTCCCCCGGGTGCTGGGCGGACTGGGCATCGCGATCATCTCGACCTCGTCGGGACTGCTCACGGACAAGCAGGCAGCCAAGCAGGGCGTGGGCGGCGAAGTCCTCGCGTACGTCTGGTAAGGGAAGGAGGAGAGACAATGTCACGCATCGGCAAAAAGCCCATCTCCGTCCCCTCCGGCGTCGACGTCACCGTCGATGGCCAGGACGTTCGCGTCAAGGGTCCGAAGGGCGAGCTCTCGCTCGTCATCGCGTCCCCGATCTCCGCGTCCCTCGAGGACGGGACCATCACGGTGGCCCGGCCCGACGAGGAGCGCGAGTCGCGGTCGCTGCACGGCCTCACCCGCACGCTCATCGAGAACCTCATCATCGGTGTGACTGAGGGCTACTCCAAGCAGCTCGAGATCGTGGGCACGGGCTACCGTGTCCAGGCCAAGGGCCAGGACCTCGAGTTCGCGCTGGGCTACAGCCACTCGATCACCGTGAAGGCGCCCGAGGGCATCTCGTTCGCGGTCGAGGGCCAGAACAAGGTGACCGTCAGCGGCATCGACAAGCAGCAGGTCGGCGAGGTCGCCGCGAACATCCGGAAGCTCCGGAAGCCCGAGCCCTACAAGGGCAAGGGTGTCCGCTACGCCGGCGAGAACGTCCGTCGCAAGGTCGGAAAGGCTGGTAAGTGACCATGGCCTTTGGAAAGAAGCAGAGCCTCGGCAAGAGCAAGGCCGCGGCACGCGCGCGTCGTCACGCTCGACTGCGCAAGCACATCAACGGCACCGCCGAGCGCCCGCGCCTCGTGGTCTCGCGCTCGTCGCGCCACGTGTTCGTCCAGGTCATCGACGATGCTGCGGGCCGCACGCTCGCATCCGCATCGACGATGGAGCAGGACCTCCGCGCGTCGGGCGACGACAAGACCGCCAAGGCGCACCGCGTCGGCGGACTCGTCGCTGAGCGCGCGAAGGCCGCTGGCGTCGAGACCGTGGTCTTCGACCGCGGCGGCAACGCCTACCAGGGCCGTGTGGCCGCTGTGGCCGACGGGGCCCGTGAAGGAGGACTCGCACTGTGAGCACCGAAGAGAACAAGGCACCCGAGGCCGTCGCCGGCCAGGGCGAGTCGCAGCAGGCCGACTCCGGTGACCGCGGTCGTGGCCGCGGCCGCGGTCGCGGTGAGGGCGGGGGCCGTCGCGGCAACCGTCAGGACCGCGAGGAGAAGAGCCAGTTCATCGAGCACGTCATCACGATCAACCGCGTGTCGAAGGTGGTGAAGGGCGGCCGTCGCTTCTCCTTCACGGCTCTCGTCGTCGTGGGCGATGGCGATGGCATGGTCGGCATGGGCTACGGCAAGGCCAAGGAGGTCCCCGCGGCGATCGCGAAGGGTGTCGAGGAGGCGAAGAAGAACTTCTTCCGCGTCCCCCGCATCCAGAAGACGATCCCGCACCCGATCACGGCCGAGGACGCTGCCGGCATCGTGCTGCTGCGTCCGGCCGCACCGGGAACCGGCGTCATCGCCGGCGGACCCGTCCGCGCCGTCCTGGATGCCGCTGGCGTCCACGACATCCTGTCGAAGTCGCTGGGCTCCTCGAACGCGATCAACATCGTGCACGCCACGATCGCCGCGCTCAAGGGCCTCGAGCGTCCGGAAGAGGTCGCGGCGCGCCGTGGCCTGCCGGTCGACGAGGTTGCTCCGGCCGCACTCCTGCGCGCAGCAGAGGGGGCGAACTCCTGATGGCGAAGCTCAAGATCACGCAGCTGAAGTCGGAGATCGGCGGCAAGCAGAACCAGCGCGAGACCCTGCGTTCGCTGGGTCTCAAGCGGATCAACGATGTGGTGGTGAAGGACGATCGTCCTGAGATTCGCGGCATGATCAATGTCGTGAGCCACCTCGTCACCTGGGAAGAGGTGGACTGATATGGCAGAAGAGCACGCACTCAAGCTGCACCACCTGCGTCCTGCACCCGGTTCGAACACCCCCAAGACCCGCGTGGGTCGTGGTGAGGGCGGCAAGGGCGGCAAGACCGCAGGCCGCGGCACCAAGGGCACGAAGGCCCGTTACCAGGTGCCGCACGGGTTCGAGGGCGGACAGACGCCGCTGCACATGCGTCTGCCCAAGCTCCGCGGCTTCAAGAACCCCAACAAGGTGACCTTCCAGGTCATCAACCTCGACAAGCTGTCGGCCCTCTTCCCGGAGGGCGGCGACGTCACCGTCGCCGACCTCGTGGCGAAGGGCGCCGTCCGCGCCAACCAGCCCGTCAAGGTGCTGGGCAGCGGGGAGATCACCGTCGCGATCAACATCACGGCGGACAAGGTCTCCGGCTCGGCCGAGCAGAAGATCGTCGCAGCGGGAGGGTCGGTCACGACCGCCTGATCGACAGATCTGCAACTCAGTACGCCCGTGGGGCGGTGATCATGTGCGATCACCGCCCCACGGGCGTACTGGCTGTTGGCGCACTCTGGCCCGCCTTCACATGATTCGGTGGCTCCCCGGGGCCCTGGTAGAGTGCTCGAGGAATATTGTCGTTTCGTCGTCGATCCCAACTGTGGCCCTGCCTGCCGTCGGTGCGCTGCGACCCCGGCTGTCGGGGCCTTGCGCGCGACTGGAGCACCGCCCGTCGGACCGGCGTCAGTGTATGAGGAGGACGAGTGCTCGGAGCTGTAGGGCGCGCTTTCAGAACGCCTGATCTACGCAACAAGCTGCTCTTCACTCTTGGGATCATCGTGCTCTACCGCCTGGGCACGCACATCCCGTCTCCCGGCATCGATTACCCGCAGGTGCAGGAGTGCGTGGCCTCGCCCGCTCTGACCCAGGGCGCCTTCGGGATGATCAACCTCTTCTCCGGCGGCGCCCTGCTCCAGCTGTCGATCTTCGCGCTGGGCATCATGCCCTACATCACCGCGAGCATCATCACGCAGCTGCTGCGCGTCGTCATCCCGCGGTTCGAGGCCCTGCACAAGGAGGGCGCGTCCGGCCAGGCGAAGATGACGCAGTACACCCGCTACATGACGCTGGGCCTCGCCGTGCTGAACGCGACGACCCTCGTCTCGACGGTGCGCACCGGCGCCCTCTTCGGAGATGTCGAGGGCTGCCAGGATCTCATCGTGAACGACACGTGGTGGGGCATCGGCATCATCGTCGTCACGATGACCGCCGGCACGGGCCTCATCATGTGGCTGGGCGAGCAGATCACGGAGCGCGGCGTGGGCAACGGCATGTCGCTGCTCATCTTCACGTCGATCGCCGCCGGCTTCCCGGCCTCGTTCGGCAACATCCTCACCTCGCAGGGTGTCGACATCTTCCTGCTCGTCATCCTGGTGGGCCTCGTCATCGTCGCCCTCGTCGTGTTCGTCGAGCAGTCGCAGCGCCGCATCCCCGTCCAGTACGCGAAGCGCATGGTGGGCCGCCGGATGTTCGGCGGCACGTCGACCTACATCCCGATCAAGGTGAACCAGGCGGGCGTCATCCCCGTCATCTTCTCGTCGTCGGTCCTCTACCTCCCCAGCCTCATCTCGCAGTTCGGGGATCCGGAGGACGGCTGGGTGCAGTGGATCACCACGTACTTCACGGCCGGCGACCACCCGATCTACATGATCGCGTACTTCCTCCTCACGATCTTCTTCACGTTCTTCTACGTCGCGATCACCTTCAACCCGGAAGAGGTCGCGGACAACATGAAGCGCTACGGCGGCTTCATCCCGGGCATCCGGGCGGGCCGGCCCACCGAGCGGTACCTCAGCTACGTGCTCAACCGGATCACCCTGCCGGGCTCGGTCTACCTGGGCTGCGTCGCGCTGATCCCGCTGGTGGCGCTCGTGCTCATCAACGCGAACCAGGACTTCCCCTTCGGCGGCACATCGCTGCTCATCATCGTCGGAGTGGGTCTGGAGACGGTCAAGCAGATCAACTCCCAGATGCAGCAGCGCCACTACGAGGGCCTGCTGCGCTGAGCCGCACCCGCGGCGACATCCGCATCTGCACCGGCGCGCCGGTGCGGGAACCGCATCGCGGTCGTGGGTCGCACCACGGTCACGGCAGACAGAGGAAAGGAACCTCATGACCACTCGCATCATCCTCATCGGCCCGCCCGGAGCGGGCAAGGGAACGCAGGCCGCGCGCCTGAGCGAGGCGCTGGGCGTGCCCGCGATCTCCACGGGTGACATCTTCCGTGCGAACGTCAAGGGCGAGACGGAGCTGGGTCGCACCGCCAAGCGCTACATGGACGCAGGCGAGTACGTGCCAGACGAGGTCACGAACTCGATGGTGGCGGACCGCCTGTCCCAGGAGGACGCTGTCAACGGCTTCCTGCTGGACGGCTACCCCCGCACCCGCGCACAGGTCGCGGAGCTCGACTCGATGCTCCAGGAGCGCGGTGCGGCGCTGGACCACGTCGTCGAATTGACGGCGGATGTCGACGAGGTCGTGGGACGCCTGCTGGCGCGCGCCTCGCTGCAGGGACGCTCCGACGACACCGAGGACGTCATCCGTCACCGCCTGGACGTGTACGCGGAGCAGACGCAGCCGCTCACGGACGTCTACGACCAGCGCGGCCTGCTGCGCCGGGTCGACGGACTGGGCGATGTCGAGACCGTCACCGAGCGCATCCGGCAGGCGATCGGCGCCTGATGCTGGGATCCGTCGAACTCAAGTCGGATGATCAGATCCGCACGATGCGTCGTGCCGGACTGATCACACGGGCCGCCCTCGAGGCGGCCCGTGCCGCGTGCGTGCCGGGCGCGACCACCGCGGACGTCGACGCTGCCGGTGCCCGGGTCATCGAGGAGGCGGGCGCGCGCTCGAACTTCCTGGGCTACCACGGGTACCCGGCGACACTGTGCGTGTCCGTCAACGAGGTCGTCGTCCACGGCATCCCCGGGGACCGGGTGCTGGAGCCCGGCGACATGGTGTCGATCGACGGCGGCGCGATCGTCGACGGGTTCCACGGCGACTCCGCCCTCACCGTCTTCGTGGGCGGCGAGGAGCAGGCCGACCCCGCCCACGTCCGGATCTCCACGGTGACGGAGGAGATCATGTGGGCCGGCATCGCCGCGATGGCGACCGGGCGGAAGGTCGGGGACATCGGCACCGCGATCGAGGCGCGCGCGCAGGAGCTCGCCCCGGACCTGGGCCTCATCGAGGACTTCACGGGCCACGGCATCGGCACGCAGATGCACATGGACCCGGAGGTCCTCAACTACGACGCGAAGCGGAGGGGCCCCAAGCTGCGTCCCGGCATGTGCCTCTGCATCGAGCCCATGCTGGTGGGCGGCGACATCGCGACGCGCACGCTCGAGGACGACTGGACGGTCGTGACTGAGGACGGATCGCGGGCCTCGCACTGGGAGCACTCCGTGGCCCGCCACGCAGGCGGCATCTGGGTGCTGACAGCGACCGACGGCGGTGCGGAGCGACTCGCGCCGTACGGGGTCACCCCGGTCCCTCTCGACTGACCGACCGTCGCAATCGTCCTGAGCGCCCTCCCACAGCGGTACCGTGGGAGGGCGCTTCCCGTACCCGGGAGCGCCAGGACGACGAGGAGGAGCGCGCACATGGCAGAGCAGACAGGGTCGCAGCCGTTCGAGGGACGCTGGGTCGCGGAGGATCCCGCGAACGCATTCCTCTTCTTCGGTCCCCTGGTGGAGGAGGGGCAGTCGCGGCCATTCGCGAATCCCGGGCAGGGATCGCTGAACGGGTCCGACGGATGCAACGGAGTGGGCGGCGCGTATGAGCCGGACGGACAGACCGCGACGCTCACGCGGGGTCCCAGCACGCTCAAGGCCTGCATCGGCGTCGACACGTGGCTGCGCGGAGCGGCCTCCGTCCGTCTCGACGGTGACCGCCTGCACGTGTTCGACCACAACGGCGAGGAGATCGGAGTCCTCACGCGCGCGAGCGAGGACTGACTCGGGCACGGGTGCAACCGGTCAGGGGCGCCGACCGACCGGGACGTGGTCCGTCAGGTGCACGGACCGTCAGAGGTCCGCGAGGACGGGGCCCACGTTCGCACTGATGAAGACCCGCCGCATCTGCTGCGCGGACAGGTAGAGATCCGTCCTCCGTCGGGTCCGGGACTCCGGTCCGCCCACCGGATTGCGCACGTGCAGCCGACGCGGGCGGTCCGCCCCCGGCCGGCCGTCCTCATCGCATCGCAGGACCCGCTGCGCGACATACACGTGCGCGTCCATGACCGCGATCGTGCCCGCGCCGTCCTCGCGCTGGAGTTCGAACGAGCCCCCAGGCCGCGCCAGAGTCGAGAGGACGACCGGCCGGCCCGCGTCGAGCCAGGTGCCCACGGCCTCGGGGGACCGGGGGACCGGGCGGGCCGGACACCAGCGGCCCGTCACCAGCAGCAGGCCGATGCCGGCGAAGTCGTTCTGGAGCCTGCGGTACGAGCCGGACGCCCACGCGACGACCGCGGCCTTCTCCACGAGGGACACGGGTGCGGGCCGCAGACGGCTGTCGCCCGCTCGGTGACCGGTCGGCACGCGGGTGCTCAGCAGGACGCTGCGCCGGCGGACCGGCAGCAGGGGGAGGCGCCGCAGAGCCGGCACTGTGAGTCGGGGAGCATGGAGGGCGACCTCGATGAGATCCGTCTGGGCGACGAGCCGGATGAGACGTGCGAGGAAGCCGGGCGTCACGGACTCGCAGGCAGCGAGCACCGCGATGAGCCAGCAGTCGCCCAGCCGGCCCTGCCTCACGCGTCCTGTGCGGCGGGCGCTCCGGTCGCTGTGCGGTGCGGTCACGAATCGGCGGGGACCGCGCGGCAGCGGCTCCAGCCCCGGGGCGCTGTCCAGCAGATGCGAGACCGCAGCGGGAGGAAGGGCACCCGAGTCCACGAGGCGGTCCAGGAGCAACGGACCGGGCGCGGGCTCCAGCAGGCGGGCCACGGCCTCGGGCAGAGCGCGGTGCAGGGGCAGGGCGGAGACCGGCGTCGACTGGGACCGGTCCAGGATCCTGGCTGCGGCAGCGCGGTCAGCGCGGTGTGCGCGCGGGTCGAGCAGATCCGGGAGGATGAGCCGGGCCAGGGGAGCGATCCGGGAGAGCACCACGGGGACCTCCGGCGTGTCCGTCTTGCGCGGATGAGGCGATGTCGCGTATGCGCGCGCAGTGCTGTAGAGTGTTCTCTTGGCCTGTCACCACGGGACCTCTGTGCGCGCCGTTCGCGGGACGATCTGCGGGAAGTATACCCAGATCACGCGTTGCGACGGATGCAGGGGGAGTGGACGGCGGGCCACCGGTCGACGAGGGGCACTGGCCCCGCAACGAACGAATGACACGCGGCACGGCCGCGGGAAATCGAGGGTGAGAGCACACATGGCCAAGAAAGAAGGGGTCATCGAGATCGAGGGGACTGTCGTCGAGGCGCTCCCCAACGCTTCATTCAGGGTCGAGCTGACCAACGGCCACAAGGTTCTCGCTCACATCTCGGGCAAGATGCGACAGCACTACATCCGCATCCTGCCGGAGGACCGCGTCGTCGTGGAGCTCTCTCCCTACGACCTGTCACGCGGACGCATCGTCTACCGGTACAAGTAAGCAGAAGATCGCTTCGACGATTTCGCAGGCGCAGCCCCGGGTGAGCCCGGGGCCTTCGCGGTGGAAGAAGGAACAGCTATGAAGGTGAAGCCCAGCGTCAAGCCGATCTGCGAGAAGTGCAAGGTCATCCGTCGACACAGCCGTGTCATGGTGATCTGCGAGAACCCGCGCCACAAGCAGCGTCAGGGCTGATCGTCCCGCTTCGGACAGATCTGGTGTCACGAACGCAGCGCGTCCGTGAGCCGCACACCCACGCAGACCTCGCCCCCCGCCCCGCACGATCCGTGAGGATCGCCCGGAGCGGGACGACACCCTCGGTCGGAGGCCGGGGACCCGCGGACACACCGCAGGACCAGGACTGCACCAGCACCTCCGGAACAATCAGAAGGAAGAACAGATGGCACGTCTTGCCGGAGTCGACATCCCCCGTGAGAAGCGGGTTGTTGTCGCCCTGACATACATCTACGGTGTGGGCCGCACGCGTGCGAGCCAGACCCTGACGGAGACGGGCATCAACCCGTCGACCCGCGTGAAAGACCTGACCGACGCCGAGCTCGTCCAGCTCCGCGATTACATCGAAGGCACCTTCAAGGTCGAGGGCGATCTCCGCCGCGAAGTCGCCGCCGACATCCGCCGCAAGGTGGAGATCGGATCCTACGAGGGCCTCCGCCACCGCCGCGGCCTTCCCGTGCGCGGGCAGCGCACGAAGACGAATGCGCGCACCCGCAAGGGCCCCAAGCGCACCGTGGCCGGCAAGAAGAAGTAATCCGCACAGGATCGATCAGGAGTTTCCAGGAATATGCCTCCCAAGTCACGCACCGCTGCACGCAAGACGCGTCGCACCGTCAAGAAGAACGTCGTCGCCGGTCAGGCGCACATCAAGTCGACGTTCAACAACACCATCGTGTCGATCACGGACCCGTCGGGCGCCGTCCTCTCGTGGGCCTCGTCCGGTGAGGTGGGCTTCAAGGGCTCGCGCAAGTCGACCCCGTACGCCGCGCAGATGGCCGCTGAGTCCGCCGCGCGCCGCGCTCAGGAGCACGGCCTCAAGAAGGTCGACGTCTTCGTGAAGGGCCCGGGATCGGGCCGCG
>DWZY01000333.1 GCA_019117325.1 Candidatus Brevibacterium intestinigallinarum | reverse complement strand
GGGCCACCCGCCACCCACGCGCCCACCCGCCGCACGTCAGCTCCCAGCGGGCCCGACAGACGAATTACGTTCGTTGTGGTCACACACCGCTGGTCACGATTCCGCAACACGAAAAGCACGATGACTCTGGCATCGCCGCAGGTGAGGGCTCCCCGCGGTGACCTGCGTCGCAGATCCGGAACGTGCTCCCGCCCGATCGCGATCTCCCCGTGTCTCTGTGCGGATCGGGCCCAGGTCGAAGCGACGTACGATCCCATGAGTCGTTTCTCTTCTCGGAGGTCCCGTCGTGCATCGTCGCGCCCACACACTTCTCGCCTCTGCGGGCATCGCAGCACTCGTCCTGTCCGGCTGCACGCCCGGCGAGTCCGGTCCGCAGACCGATCCCTCCGGCGACGCGGGGAACGGACAGGCGGATTCCGCACCGGTCGTGACCGTCGTGAATGACGCTCTCGAGGCCGACACCGCCGCGGCCAGTGGCACGATGGATGCCTCGTCGGACTCGACCGACGCGGCCACCGCCACGAGCACCCCGGAGTCGGACGGTGCGGAGTCGGATGACACGGACGCCCAGGACACCGGCACGGTCATGATCGGCGCGGGCCAGGAGCTGGAGCTCGCCGTCGACGGCGGAGTCTTCACCGAGGTCCGCCTCATCGATGCCGACCACGACGCCGTCCCCGTCGACACCGGCACTTTCGACGTCTCCGCAGCGGACTCCGGCGATCCGGACGTGACGTCCGGTGCGACCGATCCTTCTGAGCCGTCCGCGGGCGGCACCGTCGAGACGCCGCGCGGCCTCGTCGACGCGGAGTCCGACGATGAGGAGTCGGCGGCCACGGAGTCCGCAGATGCGGAGTCCGCGGACTCCGCCACCGGCGACTCGGCGAGCGGGGATGCGGAGGCGACCCCGGCCTCGGGCGCGGATGACGACGCAGACGACGAGTCCGACACCCAGTGGGCCTCGAGCGTCGACCTGGTGACCGGCGCGACCTACACGTGGGAGGCGACGACGCAGTCTCCGGACGGCGAGGAGCACACGGCGACCGGCACCGTCACGACGCCGGAGACCACGGCGCAGGAGGAGCTGACCGCGAAGACGGTCATCGCGGACGACGCGACCGTGGGCGTGGGTGCGCCCATCATCGTCATGTTCAACTCGACGATCCCGGAGGACGCGCGCGCGGCGATCGAGGCGCGCCTGAGCGTCGACGTGACGGACGAGGACGGCGAGCCCGTCGACGTCGAGGGGTCGTGGGGCTGGCTCTACGACACGGACGGCATCAGCCGCGTGCACTACCGGCCGAAGGAGTTCTGGCCGGCGAACGTCGACGTCGAGGTGCACCTGCCGCTGGAGGGCGTCGAGTACTCGCCGCGCTGGTACGGCAAGGAGGACGTCGACCTGTCCTTCGAGGTGGGTCGCGACCAGCGAGTCGTCGCGGACGCGCAGTCTCACCGGATGACGATCGAGCGCGACGGCGAGGAGATCGCGGACTGGCCCGCGTCGCTGGGCTCTGCTCAGGCGCCGTCGTACAACGGGACGCACGTCGTCATGTCGAAGCACGAGGCGTACACGATGACCTCCGAGCGCTGGAACTACGAGACGAACGTGAGCTGGGCCGTCCGCATCCACAACAACGGCGAGTTCATCCACGCGGCACCGTGGTCCGTGGGCTCCCAGGGCAGCGCGAACGTCTCGCACGGCTGCATCAACCTGTCGACGGAGCGCGCGAAGGAGTACTTCGACATGGCGCTCTACGGCGACCCGGTCGAGATCACCGGATCGTCCGTCGATCTCAACACCGAGCACAGCGACATCTCCGACTGGGTGTACTCGTGGGACGACTGGCAGGAGCTCTCCGCCCTGGACTGAGGGCTCACGCTCGCTGAGAGGCGAGCCGACAGCTGACCGGGCGACCCGCTGGGCGCTCGCGACTCAGTCGAAGAGCCGCGAGCGCGTGAGGAACCGCTTGCCGTCCGGCCCCTCGAGGCTGAAGCCGGAGCCGCGGCCGTCGACCAGGTCGATCGTCAGGTGCGTGTGCTTCCAGTACTCGAACTGCTCGACGGACATCCAGAAGTCGACACTGCTGGTGCCGCCGTCCGGCAGCGGCACCTCGACGGTGCCCAGCCGGATGTCCGCGTCCCCCGTGAGGAAGTCGCCCTCCGGGTAGCACATGGGCGAGGAGCCGTCGCAGCATCCACCCGACTGGTGGAACATGACGGGGCCGTTCCGGTCGATGAGGCGCACGAGCATGTCCACGGCCTCCTGCGTGAAGGCGACGCGGGAGAAGTCCTCGCCCTCGATCGTCGGGGCGGCCTCGAGTGCGGCGGTGTGAACGGTCATGGCTCCTCCTGTGCGCGTGGTCGACGGAGAGCCTCGTCTCCCTCGACGTGTCCATCCAGCGTACGCGCGCGTGCGGCGGGTCACAACGAGATCCGGATGCACGCCCACGTCTGCGCACTGGTCCCGTGAGTCTCACTGCGCCCGGCCCCGCGTGCCCCCACACGGCGTGACGGCCATAATCGAGGGCATGTCCCCTCGCCTCCCCGCTTCCCGCCCCCTCGACCGTCGGGGCGTCCTGCGCGCCGGAGGCGCCCTGCTGAGCGTGGCGGTGTTGGCCCCGGCCCTCGCGTCCTGCTCCTCGGAGACCGAGGTCCCCGTCACCGCCGACGGCACTCCCCTGCCCATCCCGCCGCTGCTGGAGCCGGACGCGGACGGGCGCCTCAGCCTCACCGCCGCCCGCAGCACGCGCGAGTTCATCCCCGGCGTCACGACGGACACGTGGGGGTACAACGGTGCGGACTACCTGGGCCCGACGATCCGCCTGCAGCGCGGGCGCGCGGTCGAGGCGGTCATCACGAACGACACGGATGAGGAGACGACCGTCCACTGGCACGGCATGCTCATCCCCGCCCATGCGGACGGCGGCCCCCACGACCCGATCCAGCCCGGCGAGACCCGCTCGGTCGCATTCACTCCGAACCAGCCCGCGACGACGCTCTGGTACCACCCGCACCCGCACGAGATCACTGCCCAGCAGGTCCGCCGCGGCCTGGCCGGCATGCTGATCCTGGACGATGCGGACGGGCACGCTCCCGGGTCCGCCCCCGCGGACGGGATGGACTCCCCCGCCGAGGCCCCCTCTCCCGCCGCTGACGTGCTGGCCGCCCTGCCCCACGAGTACGGGGTCGATGACATCCCCGTCATCATCCAGGACATGCGGCTCACCGAGGACGGCGAGATGCTGGGCCACAACTTCAACTCCGAGGTGGGCCTGCTGGGCCAGACCCTCGTGACGAACGGGGTCGTGGGCGCGGTGCACACGACCGACCGGCGTGTCCTGCGGCTGCGCCTGCTCAACGGATCCCAGGCCCGCTCCTACGGACTGCGCCTGAGCTCCGGCGCTCCGCTCACGCTCATCGGCACCGATGGCGGACTGCTCGAGTCCGCGGTCGAGGTCGACGCCCTCAGCCTGTCACCGGCCGAGCGCGCCGAGGTGCTCATCGAGGTGCCCGACGACGGGGTCGACCTGGTCTCCGCCCAGCCGGACCTGGGCAACGTCGCGGACTACGAGGCGGTGGGCGGCGAGGACGAGTTCACCGTCCTTCGGCTGCGGCGGGAGGGTGAGGCGGACGCACCCGACTCGATCGCGGACCTGGGTCTGCCGGCGACGCTCGCCGCCTTCCCCGCGATGCCCGACACCGGGCAGCAGCGGCAGATGAACCTGCGCGGGCGGCAGATCAACGGGAAGTCCATGGACATGGGGCGCATCGACGCGCAGGCGGCGTCCCACCAGCCGGAGATCTGGCAGGTGAGCAACCTGGACTCCTCACCGCACAACTTCCACATCCACAACGCGCAGTTCCGGATCCTCGACATCGGCGGGCAGGCGCCGCCGCCGGAGCTGGCCGGGTGGAAGGACACGGTCTACACGCCGCCGCAGCGGGACGTGCGGATCGCCGTCGTGTTCCCCGCGCATCCGGACGACGACTCACACCTGCCCTACATGTTCCACTGCCACCTCATGCTCCACGAGGATGACGGCATGATGCTCCAGTTCACCGTCGATGTGAGCGCGCAGGAGGCACTGGCGGCCCTGGACGGCGCCGACCACGGCGGTCACAGCGGGCACTGAGTCCACCGCTCAGGGCGAGCACGCGCTCTGCAGGACGGGACGCCGGCGCAGCACGGCGGTCACAGCTGCGCGAAGCCCGCGATCAGAATGCCCAGCGTGCCGAACAGCAGGATGAGTCCCCCGAACACGAGCCCCACGATGTACAGGGTGGTGCCCAGCCGAGACCTCATCGGCACCGCAGAGATGCGGGGATCGCGCTGGTCGACGACCACGGACAGCTGTGTGCCCACGAACTGCTCACCGGACCGATGCGAGTTGAACGCCTTCCCCGTTGTCAGCGCGTGCCGGCCCTCGAAGGGCACGGAGTCCCACACGCGACCGTTCAGTTCGTACCGCACGGTCGGCTCGAAGGCGTATGAGTTGTCGACGGAGATCGGCCGCACCGCAACGATCGTCGACGGCACCCGGACTCCGTTCTTCACGAGGTCCTCGGTGCGGCGGGTCATGGTGAAGCCCACGAACGCGATGACGCCGCAGAAGCCGACGGCCAGGAGCAGTCCCAGCACCTGGAGGAGGAATGCGATCACTCCGCCTCCCCCGACCCCGCCTTCGCCTCCAGCAGCTGGATGATGTTGCCGCACGTGTCGTCGAAGACCGCGACGATCGCCATGCCGATGTCCATGGGCTCCTGCACGATCGTGACGCCCCGGTCGCGCAGGCGCTCGACCTCCGCGCGGACGTCATCGACGGCCAGCTGTGCCAGCGGGATCCCGTCTGCGATGAGCGCCTGCCGGTAGGGGCCCACCGCGGGGTGTCCGCTGGGCTCCAGGAGCAGTTCCGGCCCGTCCGGTCGCTCCGGGGAGACGACCGTGAGCCAGGACGCGCCGTCCCCGAACGGCACGTCGTGACGCACCTGGAAGCCCAGGACGTCCGTGTAGAACTCCCGCGCGTGGTCCTGATCATCGACGAAGATGCTGGTGAGTTCGATCCGCATGACTCTGCCTCCCGTGGCTGTGCCTGTGACAGGGGAATCGTCCCACGGCTCGCGGTCCACCGCACGGGTCATCGCACGACGCACCTGTCCGGCAGCAGCCCGCCGGTCACCGCACGACGGGTCGCGTGCGGGCGAGCGCGATCGCGATGACGAATGCGATCCCCATGAAGACGAGGCTCAGCACCGTCACACCGCCCCATCCGCGCAGCTCCCACGCCAGCGGGGCCAGGTTTCCGTTGAGGGACGAGCCCGCATAGTAGACGAGCATGTACATCGACATCGCCTGCGCGGGCACCCCCACGGATGCACTGGCCCGCTGCGCCACCCACGCCGATGCCAGTGAGTGGGCCATGAAGAATCCCACCGACAGGATCGCAACGCCCAGCACCACCCAGACGAGGTGCGTGAGGGACATGAGGAGGATCCCGATGACCGCGACGAGCGGCCCATACGGCATGATCGCGCGCAGGCTGAAGCGGCTGCCCAGTCGACCCGCGACGATCGAGCCCACGCCCGCGACCGGGTAGACGAAGTAGATGAGCCCCATCGCGCCCACGGACAGCAGGTAGGGCGCTTCCTCCAGTCGGAACGCCAGCGAATTGAAGGCGCCCACGAAGGTGCCCATCCCCAGGCCGCCGATCGCGTAGAGCCCCACGAGGACGGGGTCCCGGAACGCGCGGCCGAACTTCCGCACCAGCTCGCGCGGGCTGTCGAAGTGCGGGACGAAGCCGCGGGACTCCGGCAGCAGCACCCAGCATCCGGCCGCGCAGGCCAGCGCCAGCACGCCCGTCACCAGCAGCGCCAGATGGGAGACGCTCAGCACCCCGGTACCGGTGTAGCCCCACTGGGTCGCGACTTCGATCGTGAGGGCGGAGACGACGCGGCCGGCCAGCCCGCCCAGCGTCGTGCCGAAGATGTAGATCCCCGTCGCAGCGGTCACGTAGCTGCGGTGGATCTCCTCCTTGAGGTAGACGGCCGCAGTCGCGGGCAGGCCGGCCAGCACGAATCCCATGAGGAAGCGCGCCGCCAGGAACAGCGTCCACGACGGCAGCACGGCGACGATGAGCGCCAGGATCGAGGCGATGAGCAGCGACCAGCGGATGAGCCGGACGCGCCCGATCCGCTCGGAGACGGGCACCGCGACGAGCAGGCCGACGCCCAGTCCGGCTGTGGCCGCGGACACGGACAGGGCGGCCTCGGCGGGCGAGATTCCGTAGTCGCGTGTGAAGTACGGCAGAATCGCCTGTGTGGCGTAGAGCAGAGTGAAGGTCGCCAGGCCCGCCATGAGCAGGCCGATCTCGATGCGTCGGGCACGCGGGTCACCGCGCAGGTAGCCTTCGAACTCACTCACGCGCCAAGCCTAGACCGCCCGTCCTCACCCCGG